>JAGAAA010000112.1 GCA_017615495.1 Clostridia bacterium | reverse complement strand
GGTTGCCGTGGGATTGTAGATATCGATAAGGCGCTTGTGCGTCCTCATCTCGAATTGTTCGCGCGAATCCTTATACTTGTGCGTCGCACGAAGGATCGTCACGATCTCACGCTCGGTGGGAAGGGGGATCGGGCCAGAAATTTTGGCGCCGTTCTTGGTGATAACGTCAACGATGTTCTTCGCGACGCTGTCCACGAGCTCATGATCGTAAGATTTCAATTTGATCCTGATTGTCTGTCCTGCCATTTTTGTTTCCTCCTGTTATCTCTAACTCTTTTTTATACCGCGCTGCCGTGTGTTTCCTGCTCCCTGTAAATTTAAGGCAGGATATTCCTGCCGTTTTTACGAGTTAGCGCCCGATCGATCAGACTGGTCCGCGCAAATTAGCCCCGGATTGGGTAACCTTGCGCATCATCCGTATGCGGAGCATTCTCCAAGCAATGCTTGTTCATTATAAAATAAGAGGAAAATCTTGTCAAATACAAAGACATTTTCTTAAAATAATTTTCCTTAATAATTCTGTGTTTTGGAAACAATTCGCCTTTTTCTGCCCTTTCGGGACGCAAAAAGACGAGACGGCGTCTTCTATTTCCCCGCCGCTATTGACAAAATGCGCGCGCGTATGATATAGTATTATCTATTGAAGTGCGCGCGTACGCACGGGCTACCGCCATAAGGAGCGATCGGATGGAAACAAGCAAGATCAAAGAGTTTTTCAAAAGCAAAAAAGGCAAAAAATTGTTGATTTACATCGCAATCGGTCTTGCTGTGCTTGCCGGGCTCATCACCGCGGCGATCATTATGGACGCAAGCGTCGTCAAATTGGTCAACTCCAACGAAGAAGCGGGCCACCTGTTTGGCGGAGGCAGAAGTTCCAGCGGTTCCACCACCACCATCCGCGCGCAAGCAAACCCCGGCTACACTTTTATGAATTGGACGAATGCCGACGGCTCTATCGCCAGCGAGGAGCCCACGCACCGTTTGACCGTGCCGGAATCCGACATCACCCTCACCGCAAATTGGAAAATTACGGAATGGGATATCATCTTGAACCTCAACAGTGACGACAACCTCACCGTCTACCCCACTTCCGTCAACGTTAAGAGCGAAACCATCTTTTTGGACCCCCCCACCAAAGAAGGCTTTACCTTCCTCGGTTGGTTTAAGGACGCCGCCTTCACGCAAGTTGCAAAGGATTACATCCCCACCGGCACGGCGGAGAACGTCATTTTGTACGCAAAGTGGGCTCCCTCTTATTTTATCACTTACGAGCTTGGCGACCCTGCGGTCTCCAACAGCCCCGACAACCCCGCAACTTACACCCAATACAACGACGTCATTCTCGAAAACCCCATTTGGTACGAAATGGAAGCGGGCGCCTTGACCGGCGGCAGTTACTATTTCCTCGGTTGGTATGACGACGACGGCAACAAGATCGACAGGATCTCCGCCTCCACCAAAAAGGACGTCACCATCCACGCTCGTTGGGACCTTTCTCGCGGGGCGATCTATTATTCCACCTACAAGAGGGGCGACTACACCTACGTTGACCTCGGCAGATACCCGCAGCACATTTTGGAAGACCAGCGCACCGTGGCGGAGCTTAAGACCAAGATCGCAAACGGCGAGTTGGTCGCCGACCCGCGCACCGGGTTTTACACCTATCAAAACACCCTCTACGCAAAGGCGACCGCTAACCCCTATCAAAACGAAGCCGGCACCTACCGCGCCAACTTCAGCAACACCGAGGAAGTCAAGCGAGACACCGATTACTTCTTCATTGTCGAACCCATCCAATGGCGCGTTCTTTCCGGCGACGTCACCAAACCGGGGACGGAGCTTTTGCTCCTTTCGGAAGACGTGCTTTCCGCAGGAGTTTTCCGTTCGGATCGCACCGTGCGTTCCTTCGGAGGCAGCACCGTTTACGCAAACAATTGGGAATACAGCGACATCCGTAGCTTCTTAAACGGCGAATTCTTCAACGAAGCGTTTATGGCGGGCGAACGTCAGTTCATCGTTTCCACCACCATCGATACCGGTGAAAACACCGCCCACTTCTCTCGCTACGCCAACGGCAAGCCCTGCACCGACCAAGTGTTCCTTTTGAGCTACGCCGATACGGCAAACAGAACTTACGGGTGGAACCATTGGACCATCAACGAAGACGCCCGCAAGATAGGCAAAGCCACCGACTACGCAAAAGCGATGGGCGTTTACGCCAGCTTGAACGGCGGCAACGAACACGACGCCGCGCACTGGTGGTTGCGCTCCGCAGGCGACTTTGAAGCCAGAGCGTCCGTCACGAGCGCCATCGGCACCGTCGGCACTTACAGCGTGGATTGCGCCGCGATCGGCGTGCGTCCCGCGATCACCGTAAAATTGAGATAAACTTCTTAGGAGGAAACATCTATGCTTACTTACATCCTTTTGGTCCTTGGCGGGCTTTTCCTTACCCTCTTCCTTCTTTTCCGCACCAAGGAAGGCGGCATGCTCCCCGCGGCGCTTAAAACCGTCACCAGCTTGCTTTTCGTTGCGACCGCGATTTCCGGCGCCGTAAACAACTATATCGTGACGGGCATCGCCAGCGTTCCCAAGTTTACCTTTATCGGTCTCATCATTTTGGGCCTTGCTTGCGGCATGGTGGGCGATTTGACGCTTGACCTCAAGGTCACTTACCAAACCACCAACGTTCGCCACAGCGACATTTATACCTACTTTGGTATGGCGGCGTTTGGCATTGGACACATCCTCTACATCACCGCGGTAGCCATCTTCTTCGGCTTCTCCGCATGGACGATCTTGATCGCCGTCGGCGCCACCGCCGCGATCTTTGCCGTCAGCCTCTTCTGCCTGAAGATGCAATTCGGCAAGTTCCTGATCCCCTCCATCGTTTACGCCCTGCTCTTGACCCTCTTCCTTGCTTGCGCGGTTGCGGGCGGCATCATCACCGGCTTCTCCCTGCCCATCCTTTTGTTGATCATCGGCGCGGCGCTCTTCCTTCTCTCCGACCTCGTGCTTTCGATGATCTACTTCGACGGCAACGACAGCAGAGTGTTGATCGTGGTCAATCACGTTTTGTATTACGCAGCGCAGTTCCTCATTGCGCTCTCTGTCTATTACATCAACATGAAATTATAAGCGAACGCGCAATAGGGCGCATCTGCTTTGTTACTTACATCAAAACCGCGCAGTTACGTACAAGAAGTACGCGCCTGCGCGGTTTTTCGTAGAGCCTCGCACCTGCAACCCTCCTGTGCGTTCGCTAGGCTGTATTTAAAATGGATAGATAAAAAAAGGTCCCTGCTCGGGACCTTTTTATATGGATATAACACCTCGTTGAGGGCTTTTTATATTCCACCATCAAGGGCGAAGAAGGGCTCGCAGATGCGAGGCTCGGCAAGGCATTCCCGCCGTTGGGGTCCCCGAAGAATTATTTCATTCTTTGGGGTGTTGGCGGGAGCGTACTTCTCGTACGTGATTTCGCTAACGCGATGGCAGAAACAAAGCAGATGCGCCGTTATTCGCCCTTGATGATTGCAAGGGCGATCTTGATGCCGTCCACTGCGGCAGACATTATGCCGCCCGCATACCCGCACCCCTCCCCACAGGGATACACCATCGGATGCGAAAGGCTCTTGTAATCCTCCCCGCGCAGCACGCGCACGGGGGAAGAACTGCGCGTTTCCACGCCCGTCAAAAGGTTGTCATCCGCGGCAAAGCCCTTGATGCGTTTATCCAAGACGGGCAAAGCCGCGCGAAGCGCCCCGCCTATTTTTTGCGGCAAGACCTCATTGAGGTCGCAAGGCGTAACGCCGGGAAGATAGGTGGGATTCACCCTGCCTTCAAGAGAGCCCTTTTGCTTCTTTAAAAAGTCGCCCACGCGTTGCGCGGGAGCGCGAAAGCCGCCGCCAGCCGCGAGAAAAGCCTTTTGTTCCATATCACGCTGATACTTAACGCCTGCGAGCACGCCGCCGCCGAAATCGTTTTCATCCACGCCCACGAGGAGCGCCGCGTTTGCGTTTTTGCCATCGCGCGCATGGTAACTCATACCGTTGGTGACCACGCCGTCCTCTTCGCTTGACGCGCAAACGACGTACCCGCCCGGGCACATACAAAAGCTGTAAACACCGCCGAGGGGCGTATGCTCCACGACCTTGTAATCCGCAGGAGGAAGGCGTGGGTCAAACTTTTCGCCGTACATCGCCTTGTTGATCTCTTCCTGCAGTTGCTCGATCCTGACGCCCACCGCAAAGGGCTTGCTTTGCATCATAAACCCGCGCGCAAGAAGGGTTTCGTAGGTATCGCGGGCGGAATGCCCTATGGCAAGGACCACGCAGTCGGTCAAATACTCTTTGTCCGCCGCAAGCGTCACTTTCTTTTCCGTGCAAGCGATATCCGTGACCTGCGCGTTGAACTTAACTTCGCCGCCGAGGCGGACGATCTCTTCCCTAATGTTGCGGATGGTTTCGCGCAAGCGATCGGTGCCGACGTGCGGCTTGTTGAGGTAAAGGATGTCCTCCGGCGCGCCGAATTTGACGAAGGTTTCCAAAACGAAACGGGAGAGCTCCTTTTCCTTGATTCCGCTGTTTAGCTTTCCGTCCGAAAAAGCGCCCGCGCCCCCTTCGCCGTATTCCGCGTTGGTCTTGCTGTCCAAAACGCCCTTTTGCCAAAGCGCGTCCACTTTTGCCTGCCTTTCTTCAATGGAAAGTCCGCGTTCCAACACGATGGGGCGAAGCCCCGCAAGCGCAAGAACGTAGGCGGCAAAAATGCCCGCGGGTCCAAACCCGACGACGACGGGACGGTACGCCCCGTCCTTAGCCTTAGGGACGGCGAACGAGGGAAGCGCCTCCTCCTTTTCGGAGATCAGCACGCTGTAAACTTCACGAATGGCGCCCTTCTTGCGGGCGTCGATGGACTTCTTCAAAATCAAAAAGGTGCGCGCCTTGCTTTCCTTAATGCCGGATGCGGCAAGCGCCGCCGCCTTCACGGCGGAAAGGTCCGCCCCGATGGGAAGAAATAAGTCTTTTAAGATCATACCTTCCCTCCCATAAAAAGAGAGCCGCCCGACAAAAGGTCGAAGCGAAGGCTCTCGGTGCTTATTCTTTTGGCATTTTTCATTTTTCGATCGCCTCTTTAACGGCGCGGTAAACGTCTTCCGCCGCCTCGGCAAGGGGCTTGGTGTTATCTACGACGCAAACCTTCTCGTCGGGCAAAAGTTCAAAGGCTTTGAAATAGTTTTCTCTCACGCGGGAAAGGACTTCCACCTTTTCGTACCGCTCGGTCGCTCCTCTGTCCTCGATCCTCGAAAGGAAACTTTTGGGTTGGATATCCAAAAACACCGTAAGATCGGCGCGGAGGTTTTCCCTCGCGATGCGATTGATGCCGATCACCCAATCCATCGGCGCGTACAGCCCGTTGTAAGCAAAGGAGGAAAAATAGTACCTGTCGCAAAGCACGATCTCCCCGTCTTCAAGATGGCGCAAAAGCCCCGTTACGGGGTTTAAGATGTGGTCGATGCGGTCGGTCATAAAAAGCCCCGCGATCGCCTGTTCGGGAAGGTCCGCCTTCCCCGTCAAGCAACGACGAAGCAACTTGCCCGCCTCGCCTTCCGAAGGCTCGCAGGTCAAAAAGACACGATAGCCTTCTTTTTCCAGCCGCTCTTTGAGAAGAACGGCGTGGGTGCTTTTCCCACTGCCGTCTATGCCTTCGAATACGATAAACTTGCCACGCATATTAAAAATCGTACCTGCCTTCCTTAACTTCCAAAATCAACGCGCCGAGTTCGCGCGCGGCCTTTTCGCTTTCCTTACCGGGGTCGGTCACGACAAAGCTGTATTGCTTGCCCTTCTTTTCGTTTTTAACAAACGACTTGCTCTTGCACTCTAAGAAGGGAGCGCCTTCGTTGACGAAAACGGTAAAGTAGAACATCTTTTTGACCATCGTCCCGAGGAGCGGGAAGGAGATCAAAACCGACACTGCGCCGCAAGCGATGAAGAGGTACATAAACCAGTTTTTCCAATGATCGTCCGTAACGTAGGGGATGACGGGCACCTTGTCACGGAAGAACGGCAACAGGATCATCGCCGCGCCAAGCAACAAGAACAGAAGACCAAAGAGGAATTTGGCGACGGAGAAATAAGTGTTCTTGGCAAACTTGATGCCCGTGACCATATTGACCGCCACTTCCGAACGCTCGTCCGCGTTGATCATCAAGCGCTTGTTGGTCAAACAAACGGTGCCTTCTCCCTTTTTGGAAGAGAGGCAGTTGTAGCAACGCACGACGTTTTCCCCTTTTGCGAGGATAAAACCGGGGACGATGTCGTTGTTTGAAAGGAGGAGGTCTTTGTCAAGACGATACTTCCTGCGAAGCTTTCTTTCAAAGGACGAGTATTCTCTTTTTTCCTTAACTTCTGTTTCTTTTTTCTCAGCCATAACGGGTTCCTCTTTAACGGGCACAACAGGTGCGACCGGCGCGATCGCCGGATCTGCGATAACGACGGCTTCTTCCGGAGCTGCCATTTGCTCCGCAATAGCGGGGATATCCTCAGGCGGGGCAACCGTGGCTCCCTCCTCTTCCCTGGAAGCCATTTCCGCCTCCACCGCGGCGAGCAATTCTTCTTCCTTGGTGGGTTTGGCGGGCTTTTTGGGTTTTTCCTTTTTGGGCTTGGGCTCTTCCGCCGGCTTTTCTTCCTTTTGCTCCGTCCCGTGCAAATACTCAAAGGGGATAAAATCCTCGTAAAGCATTTGCGGCGCGCCGTAGCCGGGAGCAGGCTTTTCCTCCTCGGGGGCAGGAGCCTCGGGTTCGGGTTCTTCCGAAAGCTCAATTTTCACGGGCTCGTCGGAAAAGGACGGCTCGCTTTCCGCGGCCGCTTCCATTTGCTCGGGCGTCTCGGGAATGATCTCCGCTTCGACGACGTCTTCAACCGAAGTTTCGTTTACTTCTTCCATAGGATTCTCGTTCTTTCCCATACTGATTCCTTTTATGGCAAACGCCATAGATACTATAAAAATATTATAGCATATTTTTTGTTCTTTGCAACATCTTTCCGTCACTTCGGTCAAAGGATTGACTTTGCCGCAAATATGCGACTATAATTGATTAGTATACTTTACGCAAATCAGGAGGGACTTATGAAGATAAGCGAAGCGCTCAAAAAAGGCAAAGGAACTCTTTCTTTTGAAATATTCCCGCCAAAAGGAGATTTCAACGCGGACGAAGTTCGCGCCCTGCTTGCCGCTCTGTCCCCATTAGCCCCCTCTTACGTCAGCGTTACGTACAGCGCGGGCGGCTCCAAAAACAACCGCCTGACCGAGGAGATCGCCTCCTTGGCGCAAACGGAAAACCATATTCCTTCCGCATGTCACATCACCGTCTTAAACAGCACCAAGGAAGAAGTAAAGCAAACCATCGATTCTTTCCACGCGCGCGGCATTGAAAACGTGCTTGCGCTTCGCGGCGACAAGGTGGAAGGCGCCGTAGGCGGCGGGTATACGCACCCGACCGACATCATCCCTTCCCTCGTTTCACGCGGGTTTTGCGTGGGCGCAAGCTGTTACCCCGAAGGGCATCCGACGTCCCCTGCTCTTTCGGAAGACTTCCGCTATATGAAGATGAAGGAAGAGCTTGGCGCCTCCTTCTTCGTTTCGCAACTTTGCTTTGACAACCGTCGCTTCTTTGAATTCTTCCGCGAAGTGGAAAAGGCGGGAGTCACTTCCCCCATCTCCGCCGGCATTATGCCCATTATGAGCAAGGCGCAAGTCAACCGCATGATCTATATGTGCGCCGTGTCCCTGCCCGGGGAGATCATCCGCATCCTCAACCGTTACGAAGAGGATAAGGACGGGCTTTTGCAAGCCGGGTTGGATTACGCCGCCGACCAGATCGCGGAACTTTACGACAGCGGCGCGGACGACATCCACTTCTATACGATGAACCGCTCCGAAGCCGCCGTAGGCTTGGTCGAACGTTTGACCGCAAAAGGATATTTAAAACATGCTTGACGACCTTGTGATCAAAGACGCATTGCGCTACCTCGGCGCAAAAGCGGAGGACGAGCAAGCGGAAGCTTTGCTCAGAAAAGTGTTGGACGACTACCGTTCCGTCTTTTCTCCGCGGCACGTCACCGCCTTTTTCCCCGTGGAGAGCACGAGTCCCGTCGTCACGTTTTCGGGGACGGAAATCGTCCTCGAAGGCGAAAGCATCCGCCGCCATTTTTCAGGCGCGACGGAGGGGCTTTTCAGCGCCTTTACCCTTGGCATTGCTTTTGATAAAAAAGTCAGGGAACTTTCCCTCGTGTATCCCACCGAATCGGTGGCTTTGAACGCCATCGGCAGCGCCTACGCCGAACGGAAGGCGGACGAACTTTTGAAGGAAGTCCGCTTAAAGAAGGAGGCGGAAGGGTTTAAGACCACCTTCCGTTTTTGCCCCGGATACGGCGACCTCCCCTTAAAAACCAACGCAATGATCGCGGCGGCGTTAAACGCCGGCAAGAGGATCGGGCTCACCGTCACCGAAGACGGCTTGCTCCTCCCCGTTAAAAGCATCGTGGGCGTCACCGCCTGCCTGCCCGTCAAGGAGTGATTATGAAAGAGTTTTTGTTTTTTGACGGCGCAATGGGCACGATGTTGCAAGCGCACGGGCTCAAAGCGGGCGCCTTCCCCGAAACGTACAACCTGACGCACCCCGACGTGGTCCTCGCCATCCACAAAGCTTACGTGGCGGCGGGTTCCGACGTCGTTACCGCAAACACCTTTGGCGCAAACCCCTTTAAAATGAAGGGGCTGGACGTTAAAGAGATCATCACCCGCGGCGTGGAGATCGCTAAGGCTTCCGGCGCCAAAAAAGTGGCGTTGGACGTCAGTTCGCACGGCGCTCTTCTGGAACCCAACGGCACCCTCTCTTTTGACGAAGCTTACGAAAACTACAAATTCATCATGCAAACCGGCGAGAAGGCGGGCGCCGACCTTATTTTGATCGAAACGATGAGCGACCTGTTGGAAACCAAGTGCGCTCTCCTTGCCGCCAAGGAAAACACTTCTCTCCCCGTGTTTGTCACCATGACTTATATGGAAGACGGCAGGACCTTCCTCGGCACCGACCCGGTGACGGCGACGGTCACGCTATGTGCTCTCGGCGCGGACGCCGTGGGCGTAAACTGTTCCTTGGGCGCAAAGGACATGCTCCCCGTGATCCGCGAGATCTGCGCTTACGCCACCTGCCCCGTCATCGTGCAACCCAACGCCGGACTCCCTAAGATCAAGGAAGGGATGACCGTCTACGAAGATACCCCTGACATCTTTTCCGCGGCGATGAAAGACATCGCCTCCCTCGGCGCGACTATTCTCGGCGGCTGTTGCGGCACCACGCCGGACCACATCCGCGCCTTGAAAGCGGCGCTCAAAGGGATGATGCCCGTAGTTCGCAACGTAAAGCCCTATACGGCGGCAACCTCTGCCACCAAGACCGTCTTCCTCGGTGAAGGCACCAAGGTCATTGGCGAGAGGCTCAATCCGACGGGCAAAAAGAAGCTGAAAGCCGCCTTGATCGCAGGGGACGTGGATTACTTGTTGCACGAAGCCATCGATCAGGAGCGCGCCGGCGCGGACATCTTGGACCTCAACGTCGGTCTACCTGAAATCGACGAAGTGCAAATGCTCACTCGCGTGATGAAGGAAGTCAGCGCCACCGTCACCCTGCCCTTGCAACTGGATTGCTCCGACCCCGTCGCCTTAGAGCGCGCCTGCCGCCTTTACAACGGCAAGCCCATCATCAATTCCGTCAACATGAAGCCCTCAAGCTTGGACGCTATCGTGCCCATTGCCAAAAAGTACGGCGCGGCTTTGATCGGTCTTTGCCTTGGCGAAACGATGCCCAAGACGCACGAGGAGCGCTTTGATTACGCTAAACGCCTCGTTAAGGAACTGACCTCGCGCGGCATCAAGAAAAACGACATAATCATCGACTGTTTGGTGCTCACCATCGCCACCGACGAAACGCAGGCGGAGGAGACCGCCCTCGCCGTCAAGCAAGTGACGGAAGAACTGGGCGTTTGCACCGTGCTTGGCGTCAGCAACGTCAGCTTCGGTATGCCGGATAGGCTCAAGATCAACGCGGCCTTTCTCTCCAAGTGCTTGCACGCGGGGCTTTCCGCCCCCATCTTAAATCCCCTCGTTGCGGAATACGCCGAAGTTTTGAAGGGCAAGCTTTTGACCCTTGACACTTCCGCTTACTTTACCTTTGACAAGGAAGGCGCGGTGGGCATCCGCGGCATGGTGCTCTGCGGCGCGGTGGGCGGTGTGGAAGACGCGGTAAAAGAAGCCTTGAAAACCAAAACTCCCTTGGAGATCATCAACGAGGAGTTCATCCCCGCACTGGACGAGATCGGCGTCAAGTTTGAAAAAGGCGAGGTGTTTTTGCCCCGCCTGATCGCCGCGGCGGAAGTGGTCAAAAAAGGAATGGACGTAATGAAAAAAGACGGCGACGACGATGCCACCCGCCCCGACGTGATCCTCGCCACCGTTAAAGGCGACATTCACGACATCGGCAAGAACATCGTCAAGATGTTGCTCCGCAGTTACGGGTTCAAGGTGCTTGACCTCGGCAAGGACGTGCCCGAAAGCGCTGTTGTGGAAGCGTGGAAAAAGACGCATGCCCCCTTGATCGGGCTTTCCGCCTTGATGACCACCACCGTTCCTTCGATGAAAGCCACGATAGACGCCCTAAAGGCGGCGGGCTCCGACGCCAAAGTTGCGGTGGGCGGCGCGGTGCTCACCGAGGAATACGCCAAGACCGTCGGCGCGGACTTTTACGGAAAAGACGCAAGAGCCACGGTTAAGATCGCCGAAAGCGTCGTACGGAAATAAATAGGAGATAAACTATGGTCAAAGCTAAACCTGAAAAAATATTGGCAAGACGAGTCTATTTCCCGCTTTGGAAAGATGTTTTAGCCTTTTCTGTTCTAAGCGCTATTGCCATTATTGTTGTCATTCTAAGTTATATATATGACTTTGAACCTTTTTATAAGGCTCTTCCTTGGCTCTTTGAATTACTTTTTATTATTCTTTTCTTGGTGGATTTTATCCCTCATAAAACGAGTAACAATCAAGGACCTGTAGTGATCACAACAGATGGAGAATTTCTAATTATTTATCAAAATAATACCAAGCTTTATATTGACGCCGAAGCTGTTTACGATATGGATTGCAAAAACAAAAAATCATATATCGTTACGCCTTATTATTATTCCGAAAAAGTATATAACTATGGCAGGCTTAGGCTCTACATCTTAGATGGTGATAAAACGAAAAAGCTGGTTTTGCAAAATGTCTTAGATCCAGATCGTGCAATCGACAAGATATCATCTTTTCTTGGATGGGATGAACTTCTTTCGGAAGAAGATTTGCTTGATTATGACTCTAATGATGGTTTCCTGCTTGATGAACCTGATGATGAAGAATGTGACGACGAAGAAGAGTGAGTTATAAAAAAATGCGGCAGTCAGCCGCATTTTCTTTTGCTTTTTTGTTATTTAGAAAGTAAATCGATGGAGAACTTTATACGGCGCACGCATTCGTCCTTACCGAGGAGCGCCGCCATTTCCGTCGCGCCGCCGGGGGTAGAAGCCTGCCCGGTGATTGCAATGCGGAAGGACCAAAGCATTTGACCTTTTTTCATCCCCGCATTTTCCGCAGTGGCGACCAACAGGTCGTGAAGCACGGTCATATTCCAACCGTCCATTTTTTCAATGGCGGGAAGCGCCGCTTTGAGCGCCGTCAAGGCAACGGACGCATCGGTCTTCATCTTTTGATGAGTGAAGATGTTTACGTCGTACTCGCCGAACTCTTCCAAGAAGTCCACGAGGGAGGGGATCTCCGAAAGGATCTCCACACGCGGGATGAGGAGGGGCGCCAAAAGCTCGTAATCGTACTTGCCGCCCACCTTGGAAGCATCCAGGAAAGGTTTTGCCGCCTCGATAAACTCGGGCACTGTCATATTTTTGATATAGCTTGCGTTGAGCCAACGAAGCTTTGCTTCGTCAAAGATGGCGGGCGAGATGCACACGCCGTCCACCGAGAACAAGCGGATGAGGTCCTCCATCGAAAGCATTTCCTCGTTGTTCTTGGGGCTCCAACCCAACAGCGCGATGTAGTTGACGATCGCCTTGGGCAAATATCCCTTTTTGACAAAATCGTCAAAGTTAGCGTCGCCGTAACGCTTGCTGAGCTTGCGCTCCTTGTCCTTCATGATGGGAGGCAAATGGATGTATTGCGGACGCTCCCACCCAAACGCATCGTAGATCAAGTTGTACTTGGGGGTAGAGGACAAATACTCGTTGCCGCGGATCACGTGCGTGATGCCCATCAAATGGTCGTCCACCACGTTGGCAAAGTTGTAGGTGGGCATGCCGTCGCTCTTCAAAAGCACGGCGTCCTCCATATCCTTGTACGCCACCGAGATCTCCCCGTAAACGAGGTCGGTATAACTGCTGACGCCGTCGGTCTCGGGGATGTTTTGCCTGACAACGTAGCTGTCGCCGCGCGCAAGACGCTCCTGCACCTCCTCTTTGGAAAGGCGCAAGCAACGCTTGTCGTACTTTTGCGTGCCGCCGTCCGTCATATCGCGGCCCTTGCAGAAGCAGTAATAGGCGCCGCCTTTGGCGATCAGTTCCTCAGCGTACTTTTTGTAGATCTCCTTACGT
>JAGAAA010000111.1 GCA_017615495.1 Clostridia bacterium | reverse complement strand
GCTTCGCTTTCTTCCATCGGGTTGAGGTCCTCGCGTTGGAGGTTCTCAATGAGGGCGATCTCGCGCACTTCTTTTTCGGTGAGGTCCTTAATGACGGCGGGGATGGTTTTGAGCTCCGCGATCTTGGCGGCACGGAAGCGTCTTTCGCCTGCGACGATGCGGTAACCGTCACCTATCTTGGTGAGGACGATGGGCTGCAACACGCCGTGCGTTTTGATGGAGGAAGCAAGTTCGTTTAAGGATTCCTCATTGAAGATCTTACGGGGCTGATTGGGGTTTGCGCGGATCATATCCATCGCAATTTCGTTGACCCCTTGGTTGAGTTTGCCTTTCTCGTCATAACTGGCGATCTCGGGATTGACGATCTCGCGCATATCGGAGACCAGGGCGGCGAATCCTCTTCCTAATCTGTTGTTTGCCATAATTACTTCCTCTCTCTCGCTAACAGTTCTTCCGTAGCGCGTTGGTAAGCCGCCGCGCCGGCGGAGCGTTTGTCGTAAATGATGATGGGTTTGCCAAAGCTGGGCGCCTCCGCAAGACGCACGTTTTGCGGGATGCGGGTGTCAAGCAGGCGCTTGCCAAAATATTTTTCTATCTCGTCGGCAACTTGGCGGTGCAGTTTGTACCTGCTGCCGTACATCGTAAGAAGCACGTGATAAACCGAAAGCTTGGGGTTCAAAAACTTGCGGATGATGTTCATGCTGTCCAGTAGCTGCGCCAAGCCTTCCATTGCGTAAAACTCGCATTGCACGGGGATCAAAATGCTGGTTGCCGCCACCATGCTGTTGATGGTGATCAGGGACATCGAGGGCGGGCAGTCCAAAAGGATAAAATCGTATACGCCCATCAAGGGTTCGATCGCCTTGACCAAAACCTTCTCGCGGTTGGAATAATCGTTCATTTCCATCTCAATGGCGGAAAGGTCGATGGAAGAGGGGATCAGGTCGAGCCCCGCGACCTCGGTGTGTACGATCAGGTCGGGATTGGTAACGTCGGTGCCGCCGGACAAAACGGTGTAAATATTGAGAACGGGGCGGATATCCTTCTTGCCGAGTTCGTTAACGAACTCCACGTGCTTTTTGACGCCGAGACCGGTGGTGGCGTTGCCTTGCGGGTCCATGTCGATGATGAGCACCTTTTTACCCATTTTTGCCATGCACGCGCCGATGTTAATACAAGAGGTCGTCTTACCGACGCCGCCTTTTTGATTGATGAACGCCAAAACTTTGGTCTTCATAAGTGTTCCTTTCTTTCGTTTTAGTCAAAACGGGCAAAAACCCGTTCGTTGACACCGCGTATTTTACGCGTGTACCATTTTTATATTATCATATAATTGACAACTATTTCAAGGGCTATTTCAAAAATTCTGAGGGTGTCAAATGCCGCCGCGCAGGGCGATCGCCTTGATCCTAAGATAGTTTTCCGCGCAGATCTCGGTGTCCTTCAAGGCGCGGTGCGCGCCGGAGGTATCCAGCCCAAAGTGCTCCGCCACCGTCACTTGTTTGTGATTGATGAGGTCGGGGAGGTAGGTGCGGGAAAGCTTCAAAACGTCCACGAAATCGTTGCTCATCGGGTAGCCAAGGTAACGGAGCAATTCGTCATACAAAAAATTGACGTCGAAATTGACGTTGTGGCCGATGATCACGTCGCCTTTCAAAAAGTCCTTAAAGTCCCTTAAAACTCCCTTGCGGGCAGGGGCGTCCGCTACCATCTCGTCCGTGATGCCGGTCAGCTGACTGATGAAGTACGGAATGGGTGCGGAAGGCTTGATGAGGGAAGAAAAAGCCGCCTCGAATTTGTCGCCTCGGAAGCGCAAAGCGGAGACTTCCAAGATCTCGGCGCTGTCGGCGGAGATCCCCGTGCTTTCAATATCCACGACGGTGAAGTCGGAAGGGAAGGTGGAAAGCTGTTGCCCTTTAAATTCTCGAATCGGTTTCTTTCTTTGCATAGAAATAGTTTACCACTTCTTCCGCCGAAAGGCAAAGCATTCCGCGGGGGAAATCGGCGCAACAAAAAAGCCCTCCCAGATGGGAGGGCTTTGGTTTTGTAGGATCATTCCCACTCGATGGTGCCGGTGGGCTTCGGGGTCAGGTCGAACGCCACGCGGTTGACGCCAGCAACTTCGTGCGTGATGCGGTCGGTGATGTGCTGGAGAAGGGCGAAGGGAATGTCCGCCACGGTGGCGGTCATGGCGTCACGCGTGTTGATGGCGCGCAGCACCACGAGGTAACCCTCGGTGCGCTTGCCTTCCGCATTCACGCCCACGCTCTTAAAGTCGGGTACGACGGTGAAGTACTGCCAAACCTTGCCGGCAAGACCGTTTTTGTCAAACTCTTCGCGGAGGATGGCGTCCGCTTCGCGCACGACTTCCAACCTTTCACGAGTGATGGCGCCCACGCATCTGACGCCGAGGCCGGGGCCGGGGAAGGGCTGACGATAGACCATGTTGTCGGGGAGGCCGAGCGCCTTGCCCACGACGCGCACTTCGTCTTTGAAAAGGAGCTTGACCGGCTCGACGAGTTCAAACTTGAGGTCCTCGGGGAGGCCGCCCACGTTGTGGTGAGCCTTGACGCCGTCTTTGCTCTCCAAAATATCGGGGTAGATGGTGCCTTGCGCAAGGAAGGAGATGTCCGCGATCTTTCTGGCTTCTTCCTCAAACACGCGGATGAATTCCGCGCCGATGATCTTCCTCTTGGTCTCGGGGTCTTTTACGCCCGCGAGCTTGTCAAGGAAGCGGTCCACCGCGTCGACGTAAACGAGGTTTGCGTCCATCTCGTCACGGAAGACTTTGATGACTTGTTCGGGCTCGCCCTTTCTCAGCAAGCCGTGGTTGACGTGCACGCAGACGAGGTTTTTGCCGATCGCTTTGATAAGCAAAGCGGCGACGACGGAGCTATCCACACCGCCGGACAGGGCAAGCAGCACCTTCTTGTTGCCTACTTGCGCCTTGATGGCGGCAATTTGCTCTGCAATAAACTTTTCCGCAAGAGCGGGGGTTGTGATTCTTTCCATATTACCGGGACGAACGTTGGGATCCATAAATCTGGTACCTCCTTGAAGATAATGAAATTATACCACCCGCGAGGGGCGCGGTCAAGGCTGAATTTTACCGAATGGCAAAAATAATCCGATCAAGGCGGAGTTGCGCGCGATTGACGACTCTTGGGAGGAAAAGATTTCCTCCCGGCAAAATCTTGACATTTTGCGTCAAAGTATGATAATTTATCTAAGAATATAAAAGTTTTCGTCAGGAGAAAAGGGCCCTGACACATAGAAACTTTTGTGTTCGGGATTAACTTTAATGACTCTGTACTACATC
>JAGAAA010000110.1 GCA_017615495.1 Clostridia bacterium | reverse complement strand
TTATTTCAATGTTTTCTATATTTACAACACTCCCCGCTGTTATAGACACGTCGCGGACATACTCTCCGAAAATGAACAACTTCAAGATCCCAGTAGGATTTTCTTCTTTCCATTCCTGAATTTTTCTTTGTCCTTCTTGGTTGTTTCTAAACACCGCAGTCGGCTTCGTATCATCATACATCCCATAGGTATCCGGCTTTAAAAAATCTTTTGCGGTCAAAACGGTATCCCCATTTTTGTCTTTGACCAAAAATGTCTCTCTGGGATTAACGTTTGCAATTTTATTTACAAATTCTCTCGTTTCCGCACAATCCTTGACCGCAAAACGCATACACAGCTTATTGTCTTGGTCATAATACGTTTTTTCACTTATGCCGAATGGTCCATATCCCTTTGACAGATAGCTACCGAAAATCAAAGTATAAATACTATTTGAGTCTGTTTCTTTGGGCAACTCAATGGAATAAGTTATGATAGCTACAGAATAAAAGCTGCTGTCTTTATCCGTTGTTGATGATTTTTCCGAATAAAAGTCTCGACAAAGGATGCTTTCCTCCGTTTTATCTGCGATTTTATAAAATGAAAACATTCCGTTCGAAAAGTACCCCTTGTACATCAAGTTCTCATCACTTACCGCAGAATTAGCATTAGCATAAAGAGAATAATCTCCCTCCGATCCTCTAACAGAGCCATAATTCCCCTCACTATCCGTCCAATTTATGCGATTATTTTTGAACTCGATCCAGGTATCTGCTTTTACATTGTTCTCATAGCAATAGTATCTTCCCACTTCCGCTTTAGAGAGATAAACTCGACAAGAACACAGCATTAGTGCAAGCATTATTATCAAAACGAATATAGCAACCCTTTTCAAAACGCACCCCCTATTTCATCTTCGCATAAAAAGCTTTCAAATGTCAATGGGGCATAAAAAAAGACGGCTTAACGCCGTCATGTTCCGGTTTTCTTTTATACTTTTTCGCCAAGCCCGTTGAGGGAGAAAAGTTCCACGTTGGGCTCTTTGTTGCTGCGCGCCATCGCCATAAACTCTTCCAAAAGGAGGTAGGCGGTTTCCTTTTCGTTCTCCATGATCTCGTCCATAGAGAGCTTGAACTTTTTCTTTTTGCCGTCGCGCCACTCGTGGTTTTCCCTGTTCATATAGTCCAGCCGTCCCAGCCCTTCCGCAAGAGGGATGTCGGGCGAAACGCCTTCCAACAACGCGCGCGTCTTGTGCGTGCTCAGGTAAATGTCCGAAAGGTCGTTTAGGACGTCGGTATAAAGCTCGGTGATCTCCTTCAAAACGATCTTGCGCGTGTTCAGCCCGCCCACGATCTTTAAGGCTTCTTCCATGCCGAGGTAATCGCGTATCACGTGACGGTCAATGCCGATCTCGATCTCCTCGCGGGAGACGGTTTCCACCTTTCCGCCAAAGTACTGCGCCACGCCGTTTGCCGCAAAGTAGCCCGCAAAGGGGTTTGCCACGCGGTCAAGCGCGTAATGCGAAACGAAGCCCAACATATAAGAAAGTTGGCATTTGGAGCCGTTCATAAAAATATGACGGGCGCTCACGCCAAAGATCTGCACGGGGTCGGCGGCGTCCAACCTTGCCTTATGTTCACTGGAAAAGAGGTCCGCGCCCAAGCTCCCCAGCAGATAAGCGTCGGGGTAAAGCTTGATCACGGCGGAAATCGCGTAAGACATATTCTCCGTCAGTTTCTTTGAAAAGTAATAATGTGCAAAATGCCTTGGCATAGTTATTCCCCGCAATAGTTTACGATGCGGCTGGGGTCGATGCCCTCTTGTACCGCTTTTTCAAACGCCGCGTTAAGCGCCCCTACGTCCCGGGGCTTGTGTGCGTCCGAATTGACCACGAAAAGCGCCCCGCTTTTTGCAAGCGCTTCCCATTGTCCGCAAAAATCTTTTAAATGTTTGGCGTTGATCTCCACCAAAACGCCCTTTTCCGCGCACGCCTTCGCGACTGCGCCGACGTCCGCTTTTAACGAGTGGTTGAGGTGCGCCAGCACCTTGATCGGATAGCGCTTGACCGCGGCTATCAGGGCGGCGGTATTGCGCTCCTTTGCCTTCTTGCTCGTGGGCAGGAGCCCGTTGAAGAAGGTGACGAAATACATTTTAAAAAAGTCCGAACAGCTTTTTGGCGGCGCAAATTTGTGAAACCCCGCGACCAAGTAGTCCACGGCGGCAAGCTCTTTCTCCGAAAGATCCAACTCTCCTTGGAGGGAAAAGACGTCCGCTTCCGCCCCCGCGATGACCTTGACGCCCGTTTGCGCCGAAGCTTCCTCGCAGTCCGCTTTCAAACGAAGGTACTTTTTGAGCCCTTTCCTAAAAAGGTGGAACCCGTGGTCTGTGACGGCGATCTCTTTGAGCCCTCGCGCTTTTGCGGCGAACGCGTTTTCCTTTACGCTACCCTTCCCGTCGCTGTATTTTGTGTGCGTATGATAGTCGCCCAGAAACATCCCTTATTGTTCGGGCTGCATGCTGAAGCGATAGCCCACGCCCCTAACCGTCTCGATGTAATCCATCGGTATCTTATCACGAATGTGCGTCAAGTGCACCACCACCGTGCCGGCGTCGCCGAAGCTATCCACGCCCCACACCTTGTCGAAGATGGTTTCCTTGCGGAAAACAACGTTGGGGTTGCTGGCAAGGAAGTAAAGAAGATCAAACTCTTTTGCCGTCAGGAACACTTCTTCCTTCTTGAAGAACACCCTTCTCGAAAGCGGCTTGATCACAAGGTCACGGTATTCGATGTCCACGCCCTTGTCCTGCGTGTTGCCCTTGATGCGCTCGTAACGGGCGATGTGCGCCTTAACGCGAGCGACGAGTTCCGCCGGATCAAACGGCTTGACGATATAATCGTCCGCGCCGATGCCGAGGCCTCTTACCTTGTCGATGCTGGAAACTTTTGCCGTGACCATCAAGATGGGCACGTCCTTTTCCTTGCGAAGAGAACGACAGATCTCAAACCCGTCCATATCGGGGAGCATGATGTCGAGGATCACAAGGTCAAAATCCTCCTTGAGGGCGCGTTGCTGTCCGTTGGCGCCGTTGTTTTCGATGATGACTTCGAAACCGTCCAATTCGAGGTAATCCCTCTCGATTTCCGCGATGTTCTTTTCGTCCTCAACAATTAAGATCCTTTTCAATTTCTTTTCCTCCTTTGGGGAATTTTGATGATGATTTTGAGCCCGCCGTCGTTGACGGCTTTCACCGTGCCTTCGTGGGCGGTGATGATGGTCTTAACGATCGAAAGCCCCAAGCCGCTGCCCGTCGTGGGGTTGGTCCTCGACGGATCGCCCCTGTAGTAGCTTTCAAAGATATACTCTATTTCGTGCGGAGATACGCCGGGGCCGTTGTCCGAGATCTCCAACACGGCGTTGGAGCCGTCCGAATAGACTTTGATACGCGCTTCCCCTTCCTTTTTGTCCTTGTACTTCACGCTGTTGTCCAGAATGTTTCTGATGACGCGAAGGAATTGGTCCTTGTCGATATCCGCTTCAACGGGCTCGTCCGCAAAGTCGGTGATGACCTTGAGCCCTTTGGTGGCGTAGATCGGAATGTTGATCGCCGCAAAGTCTTGTATGAGCTTTACGAGGTCGCGCTCCATAAAGCTATACTCGATGGTGTCGATGTCCATCTTGGAGAAATCGTTGAGCTGGTTGACGAGGGAATTCATCGTAAGCGCCGTTTCGTAGATGGTCTTTAAGTAACGCGTCGTCTTTTCCGGCGTGTTGGCAACGCCGTCCATCAAGCCTTTGGTATAGCCTTGGATGGTGGTCAAGGGCGTTTTGAGGTCATGGCTGATACCGGCGATGATCTCACCGCGCTGACGGTCGAATTCGGATTTTTGCTTATCGAGGTCCGCCAGCTTTCGCCGCATGATCTCAAACTCGCCTATCACCGAGCCGATCTCGTCGTTTTTATCCGATTTCAAGCGGTAGGAGTAGTTGCCCGCCGCCACCTGCTTCAAACCGCCGCGCAGCACGCTGAGCGGAGGGAAGATGGTATAGACCTGATAGTAGCAAGTGAGGAACACCACGATCGCGCAGAACGCTATCATCACCACCACCGCAATGTTCTTCGCCGTATAGAACGCGTTGTCACGCTTGATGACTTTGACCGCCACGTACACGCGACCGTTGCGCAACACGCCGATCAAAACTTTATCAGCAAAGGTCTCCACAACGGGGGTGGTGGAACGGATGTTGAGCTCGTAGTTTTTAAGCTCGTTGCCGTAGGTTTTGACGGGGTTGTTTTTGGTGTCGTAGATCGAGTACTTATACCCGTACGCTTCCACGGCCTCCGCCTTGTTGTCATCCGAGATCACGTCGTCCGTCAAAATGGCGGAAATGGCGTTGAATTCCTCCTTGTCCGGCCCCGTGATGGGGAACTTGTCGAGCAAGGCGTTCGCAAAGAAACTGTATGTGAGTGACAGCGCCACCATTACGGCGAAGATAATCAGGTTTGTGAGTAACAGTTTCTTTTTGATGCTCATTGGTTTATTATATCACAGCGCGCGCGCCTTTGGCAAGATGCGGGGCAGCCCTTTTCTCAGCCTTCGGGAAGGGAATCCTTCTCTCCCCCGTCCTCAAGCAATTCCACTTTGGAAAGCTTGTTGCGTATCTGATTGCTCTTGTTGGTGGCGTTGCGGATGCCTTCCGACGCCTTGTCAACGTATCCTTGCGTCTTATCGAGCATCTCGGCAAAACGCACGAATTCGGTGCGGAACGCCGCCAAGAGGTCCACGATCTCGCGGCTGCGCTTTTCGATCGCAACGGTCTTAAAACCGACGAGCAAACTGTTCAAAAGCGCGGCGAGGGTGGTGGGTCCCGTGACCATCACGCGGTACTTCGCTTGCACGAATTCCAAAAGCCCGGGGCGCTTTGCCACCTCGGCAAACAGTCCTTCGATGGGCAGGTACATCACCGCAAAATCGGTGGTCTGCGGCGGCTTGATATACTTTTCCGCAATTGTCTTGGCTTCGTCCTTGATGCGGCGCTCCAAGGCGATACCCATCGCGTCAAGCACCGGCTTATCGCCGCTTTCGCTGGCGTCCACCAACCGCTGATAATCCTCAAGCGGGAACTTTGCGTCGATGGGAAGCAAGACGGGGTCCTCGCCCTTGCCGGGAAGTTTGACGGCAAATTCAACCACTTCGCCCTTCCTGCCGATCTTGACGTTGGTGCCGTATTGCTCCGCGTTTAAGATCTCGCCGATCAACGTTCCCAAAGAAATTTCACCCCAAACGCCGCGCGTCTTCACGCCGCCAAGCACCTTTTTGAGGTCGGTCACGCCGTCGGTCAAAGCCTTCATTTCACCCAAGCCCACCTTAAGGTTATCCAGTTGCTTGCTGATCTGTTCAAACGATTGGTTGAGCCTTGCGGTCAAGGTCTCCTGCATCTTTTCTTCCACCACGAGGCGCATTTTGTCAAGCTGCTCGGTGTTTTCCTTTCTGACTTCTGTCAGGGTCTTTTCAAGCCCCGCCTTCATCGAATCCAACCGCGCTTGCACGTTTTGGATAAATTCCTGTTGCCTCTTCTCTTGGTTTTCAAGGTTGGCGGCGACCACGCTCAAAAAGCGGTCCACGCTTTTGCCCTGCGCTTCGGTGTGCATCGTGATGGCGTTCAACAGGGCGCCGTTTGCCGCCGAGACCGCGCTTTGAATGGCGCGCGTCTGGTAGTCGCTTTCCCCTTTGACGATGGCTTCCGCTTCCTTCCGCGTTACGCCGTCCGCCCTTTTCGTCTTAAAAAGAACGACGGCGATGACTATCGTCATCAACAAAATGATCGCAAGTAAAACGATAATAACCGGGGTCATTTTTTCCTCCGTAATTCTTCGGCGATATGCATCGCTTCTTTTTTCATTCTTTCTTTGTCGCGAGACGCGCCCTCGTCCGCCTGCCGTTCAAGCAGAGTGCGCAAAACCGCGCTTCTGAGCTCGGGCTCGACGCCGAGCTCTTCAAGATCGGTGCCTTTGACGGGCAAATCGGAGATCTTGACGGGGACGCCCTCCTGTTTCATTTGCGCTTTCAAGGCAAGCAAGCGGTTTCCGAAAACGTTTTCCGTAAAGTACCCCGTCCCCACGCTATCCGCGTTTTTGAGGGCGACGATGTCCTCCAAAAGATCCCATTCCCGCTGTACGAAGCGGCGCTTTTTGTTGATGGACGCCTCCCCGTTAAAATCAAACATATGCCACCTGACGATCTCGACGGTGCGATTGATCTTTTCGTTGGAGTAACGCAAGCGGCGCATGATGCGCTCGGTCATGATGGCGCTTTCCAACGAATGCATATGGAAGTTGCCGCTTTGGCGGAAGCACAACGGCTTGCCCACGTCGTGAAGCAGCGCCGCCAGGCGCAAATGGGTGGGCGCGGCAGCCACGGTGTATAACGTGTGGTAAAAGACGTCGTACTTGTGGTACTTGGAAAGTTGCTCCAGCCCGATGCCTTCGGTAAGTTCGGGCAAGAAGTACGGGTAAAGCCCGATCTCCTTCAAAAGTTCCAGCGCGCGAAAGACCGCGCCTTCCACGCCGTACTTGACGTCCGCAAGGAGCATGCGTTCCAGTTCTTCCCTCTTTCTTTCGACGGAAATATCTTTCAAAAGCGACGCGTACTTCTTTGCTGCGGCGAGGGTGTTTTCCTCAATGTCAAAGCCGAGTTCCGCCGCCAAACGCACCAAACGAAGCAGACGAAGTCCGTCTTCGGAAAAAACCTTTTCCGGCTCCCGCGTCGTGCGCAAAACGCGCTTTTTGACGTCCTCTAAGCCGCCCGTCGGGTCAAGGATGGCGCCGTCGGTGACTCTTTTGTAAATGGCGTTGACCGTAAAATCGCGGCGAAAAGCGTCCTCTTCCGGGGAAGAAACGAAGGTCACTTCCAACGGGGCGTGACTGCCCGACGCGATGGGGTAACTGTCGCGGCGAAAGCGGGTGTACTCAAAACTATCCTTTTCCCCCACGAGTTTGACCGTACCCACGCGCGGATTGACGTCCTTGACGCTAAAAAGCCCGACCAACTCTTCCGCGAGCCGTTCGGGCGAAACGTCGCCGCAGATATCAAAGTCGGAAACGGGCAGCCCCAGAAGTTCGTTTCTGACCGCGCCGCCGACGAGATAAATGGGCGAAGATATCTTCTCTTGCAAAAGGTCGAGAGAAGTCATATCGTTAGTTTGTGATCTTGACCGTATAAACGTCCTCGGTATCCTCGTCCACCTTAACTTTGGACGAGATCTCGACGCCGCAGATCACCAAAACGTCTTTGCCGCAAGCGATCAAGGGCAAATCGTCCCTGTCGCGGTTGGGGTACTTGATGTTGGTCAGGTAGTTGCCGAGCGTCTTGGTAAACCCGCCGAAACTCGTAAAGACGTCCCCTTCCCTGCGGTTGCGGATCACGCTGCCTTCGGGGATCTTTTTGGGGTCGAAACGGAGCCCGACGCCGCGGTAATCATCCACCGTGAGAGTAGCCCCGTTGGGAAGCTTGGTCTCGCCCTTTTTGAAGGGGAATTCGTACGGAACGCTTTCGGTCGCGCGCATGATCATCAGGTGTTCGGGCGCTTTGATGGCGATCAAGCCCTGCGAAAGGCTGATCTCCTTGCCCGTCTCCTTGTTGAGGAGGGACAAAACGTCCATCACGTTGCATTGCTCGAAATCGAGGGCAAAGCCCTGCTCGATCATCGCTTTGCGAATGCTGTGTCTGATAAGAGCCGGATGGGCGGCGGAAAGATCCGCCACGGAAAACACGATCCTCGAGCGGTCGTCCACTTCGTAGGGGACGGCGACGCTGTCCATAAAGGAGATGGTCTCCTTTGCCGCGCCGGTAAGCCTCTCGATGCTCTTTCTGTATTGAGGGAACATCTTTTCCACCACGGGGAGTACCTCGTGGCGAATAAAGTTCCTCGTATATTCGAGGTTAAAATTGGTGCTGTCTTCGACGTGCGGAACTTTGTGCGCGTCGCAATACTCTTGGATATCCAATCTGGAAAGGGAAAGCATCGGACGGATGTACTTGCCGCTCCTTGCGCTGGGGATGCCTTCGAGCCCCTTAATGCCGGTACCGCGGAAAATGCGCATCAAAACCGTTTCGCATTGGTCGTCCAATTGGTGCGCCGTAGCAATCTTGTCAACGACGCCTTTGCGAAGAAGCTCGTCAAAATAATGGTAACGCAACTCGCGCGCCGCCTGCTCGATGCCGATCAAATGATCCTTGGCATAGCCGGGAACGTCCACTTTGGTATAGCAGACGGGGATGTCGTGCTCGGAGCAATAATTCAAAACGAACGCCTGATCGGCAAGGCTCTCTTCCCCGCGGATGCCGTGTTCGACGTGGATGGCTATCACGCGTATCAAAAGGTCGTTGTGATGCTCGACCAAATAATGCAAAAGACTCATGCTGTCCCTGCCGCCGGAGACCGCCACGCCGATCCTATCGCCTCTTTCGAATAACGCCGTATTAACTTGCATAATCACTCCTCGTCGGGGGCTTTGCCCCGATCGCACGTCCTTTTGATAAAATTGCCGGCTCCGAAGAGCCGGCGTTTCGTTTTATTCCTCTGCGATCGCGCTCACCGGGCAACCTGCTTCGCAAGCGCCGCAGTCGATGCACTGCTCTTTGTCGATTTCGTACTTTCCGTCGCCTTCCGCGATTGCGCTCACGGGGCAGGTAGCGCTGCATGCGCCGCACATAATACATTCGTCACTGATAACTCTGGGCATAGTTTTATCTCCTTATTAAAAATAATTTTATAGCGTAATGCTCAATGGTTATTATAGCACACGCGCCATTCCTTTTCAACAGGTAAAAACGAATTTTTTACCGCTTTTTGCTCTTTTCTACCTTCAAAAATTTTTATTTCTCCTGATCCGCCGCCGCGCCGCGCAACTTTCCCGTCAAAGTAAAGCGGTCAAAGCCGTTTTGACGAAGCGCTTCGTACAAAAGGATCGCCACGCTGTTGGAAAGGTTCAAGGAGCGTATCTCCCCCCACATCGGGATGCGGACGGTGCGGTCGTAGTTTGCCGCGAGAACGGCTTCGTCTATCCCTTTGGTCTCCTTGCCGAATAAGAGGTAATCGCCGTCCTTATACCGGACGTCGGAATAAACTTTTTTGGCTTTGGTGGAAGCGTAATACATGGTTGCGCCGTTTTTTACGTTTTGCTCGTTTTGCGCGTAAAAATCCGCCAAATTCTCGTATACTTTTATGGTGAGTTTATCCCAATAATCCAGCCCGGCGCGGCGCACCGACTTTTCGTCGATGTCAAAGCCCAAAGGCTTGATAAGATGCAGTACGCAAGCGGTCGCAGCGCAGGTGCGCGCGATGTTGCCGGTGTTCTGTGGGATTTCGGGTTCAATGAGAACGATATTAAACACAGATATGACCTCCGATATTCTGTTGATACGTAAAAGGTGAAGTTATTCTCTGCCGCGAATAGTGAAATATTTGCGACGCAAATGTGAAGTTATTCGCTAAAGCGAACGGTGAAGTTTCTCGCTTCGCTTGAAGTTGCGGATGTTTTTATATATCCACAACTTGCGACGTACGCTTTACCCGAATGTATGGAGGTACAGCGAGGTCGAAAACTTCACTCGCCTAAAGGCGAACTTCACTGCGCGGGAAAGCCCAAACGGGCAAAGCGCAACTTCACTTCGTCATTAGGACGATAATTCACTCTTTTTCAGAGAAAATGGGCGGCAAAACCATCTTGTGCAACGATGCCTTATGATACCTTTCAATGATTTTTTGCGCCTCGGCGGAAACTTTTTCGCCGCGGAGGTACGCGTCGATCTCGGCGTAGGTGACGCCCATTTCGCTTTCATCGGTCTGCCCTTCAAAAAGTCCTGCGGAAGGCGCTTTGGTCACCACGTGATCGGGCGCGCCGAGGTAACGAAGGAATTCAAACACTTCGGTAGCGGTAAGGTCGGCAATGGCGTTGAAGTCGCAAGCGCCGTCGCCCCATTTGGTAAAGTAACCCATATACCTTTCGCTGGCGTTGCCTGTGCCCGCCACGAGGTAGCCCTTTTCCGCGCCGATGGCGTAAAGGGTGGTCATACGAAGACGAGGAGCGATGTTGGAAAGAGCGCCTTTGGTGGTGAAGGAATTCCCCGTCGCTTTCAAAAGCGATTCTCTGACTTCGGTAAGATCCACGATCATGGTATCCACG
>JAGAAA010000109.1 GCA_017615495.1 Clostridia bacterium | reverse complement strand
ATGCGGCGACCCTTTCGCTTACCCAACTTGCGGATTATCAAACGGCATATTACCGTTTTGACGGGGCGGATTACGTTGCTTGTGACGCGCCCGTTCTTGCCGGTACGTACCGTTTTGTCGTCACCTATTTAAAAACCGATTCGACAAGAGGTTTGACTTGCGGCGCATATTCTCGCGTCACCCTCGTCGTCGTGCCCGCGCAGTACAACGTAACTTTGACGGTTTCGGACGCCAGCAAAGACCTCGTTTACGACGCGCACGACAAAACCTACGACGTTGCTTTTACCTATAAGTCTCGTCCCGTTACGCCGGGCTATTCCGTCAAATACGCGGTTGCAGGCGAGGCGTATGGCGACGTTCCTTTTGTCAACGTGGGCGATTACAGCGCCAAAGTCGTGCTTGACGACGATAAGTCGGGCAGTTTGGCTCTTGTGGGCGGCACGACTGACTTCTCCATTCAAAAACTCAATTTAAAGGCTACCTTTGTGGTCCCTCTCGGTTACAGCCGCATGTGGACCGGTTCGATCGTCAGCCCCGAAGTGGAATACCTTTGCTTAAACGGCAGGTATACCGATAGGGTGCTTGAAGGTTCGTTCGGCATTAACGTGAACGAGTCTTTGTCCTACTACTATTCGGACGACGGCATCCATTACACCACGCCGCGCGATCCTATCATGCCGGGCGCTTACCGTGAGGAAGTCACCCTCGGCAACGCAAACGTTTCGCTTTCCTCCGTGGATTCCCGCGGGGACAACGGGGAAGTCACTTCGCTTCCCACCTTGGACGCGGGCGTCGCAGGACAGACCTTTAAGGTGACCCCGCGCGAGATCTCCGTAACTTACGTTTACGATTACGAAAAAGACGCGTTGTACTACACCGGTTCCGCGGTGGGTGATCGCAAGGGCGTCTTGCAAGTGAAATTCATGGCGTATCAAGACGCCGCTACGGGCTATTCAAACGACGTTTCCGCCTTGTTTGCGGGTGATTACGAGGTTTACTACTATACGTCGGATTACCTTGGCACGGTGACGGGGACGGGCAGTT
Organism: Clostridia bacterium; assembly: GCA_017615495.1. Taxonomy (GTDB): domain Bacteria; phylum Bacillota; class Clostridia; order Christensenellales; family CAG-1252; genus CAG-1252. Next base: position 25,833 of record JAGAAA010000109.1, on the reverse strand, counting down.
TGGACAAACCCTTTGAAAAGAGCTATTACGTCGCGCGCGTTTTGATGTCCCCGGATGGTGCGAATGACGAGTACCTCGCCAAGTATACCTTCAAAAACGGTAAGGACCGCGACGGCTTGCTTGGTGAATCCGCCCTAGGCGAATGGTGCTACGTGGACGACGTCTTCCGCATCAAGGATCAAAACAAGATCAAGGTGCTTTATCAGATGCCCGACACCTTTGCGGAAAACAACGAGTTTAAGACAATTTCGGTCAGGTTTGAAAACAACTTCTCTGAAGTTGCCCTCCAAGAAGGCGACGGAAAAGACTACAAGATCACCTATCTTGACGAAGCTGACAACGAGAACACGACTTCCTTTAAGGTAAGCGGCAGTTATCGTGTGAAGATCACCTTCCTCAAAGATATCATTGCTTATCGTTTGGAGGATTATTCCGGCGAGTACACCGCGGGCAACGATTACTACATTGCAAACGGCGATACGTTGGTTTACGGTTTCGAGATCTTTGAACAGCGCTTGATGAAGGTTTCCTTCACCGCTCCCGAATCGCTCTTCTATGACGCCGCGGTCAAGTCGTATCAAGCCAAGTTTGCTGTTTCGGATGCTTGGACGGATTGCGCCGTTACCCTCACTTACGACACGCACTATCGCGTACGCTATTATAAGAAGAGCGGGGCGAGCTTCTCCTTGATAGACGCCGCGCCTTCCGCGCCGGGTGAGTACGCCGTGGAAGTGGTGTTCTTAAAGGACCTTTTGGATTACACCTACGGCGGCAAGACCATCTTGAAGGACAATTTCTATTCTCTTACGGAAAGCGCTTCGGGTGAAAAGGTGGCTATGCCTTACCTGGAATTCACCATCGCGAAAGCAGTGCTTTCCATCGGCGGCGTTACGGCAAAGGACAAGTCATTCAATGGCAAAAACAACGCTTCTTTTGACGAGCGCAGGAAGACCGTTTCCGTCAAGACGGTGGATGGCGTTGCCTACGGTGCCAACGTGCACGGCGTTAAGGCTTCTGACCTTACGGGCACCCTTGCGGGTGAATTTGCTTCCGTTTTCCCGGGCGAAGACATCGTCGTAACTCTTACCGAAAGCGGCAAATACGCCCTCCCGCAGGAGTACGCCGATTATTACGATTTGGAATATCCCGCTTTCTCCGCAACGATCGAGAAGGCTACGATCAACGTTTTGCTCCGTGACGGGCAATCGGCGCACGAAGGCACTACCATCCTCGTCACGCGTGAGTACAATCCTTATTCCATCGAAAGCACGATCGCTTTCCGCCTTTCTTACGACGAGGATCTGATCGATGAGATCTTCCCGTCTTTGGATAAGGAGGCGATGACGGTCGGCGCATTGTCCTACGAAAAGGGCGAGTACGGCGCCGTCACGGTGGGCGACTATCCGATCGTTTTGAACACTTTGGCGCTCAACGATGCCGCAACGGGCGCAGTCTACAGCGCGCATCCCATCTCCGACCTCTTCACGCTTGCGTTGGAAAGCGATTGCTATTACCGCATCGTTGCTCGTCCGATCACGGTGTCCGTGGAAGCGGGGCAATGCAAAACTTACGGCGACGCGGACCCCGCTGAATTTATCGTGTCCATCACCAGCGGTCGTTTGATCTACGGCGACAGCATTACGTATCAGGCAAAGCGCGCTACGGGTGAAAACGCGGGCAGGTACTTGATCTCGCTTACCGGTGTCAAAGTCATTGACAAAAAGGGCGAGGACGTCAGCTCCAATTACGACATCACCAAGATCGCGGAGTACTTCCGCATCAACAAGCGTGAACTTAAGATCTCCCCCAAAGACCAAGAAGCAACTTATCAACAAGGCTTCTCGCACGTCAACAACGCTTACGTGTTGGATATGACTTTGAAAAACAGCAACGGCGTGTACGGCGTGGACGTTACGGAGCGTTTCTTGACCAATCCGCCCGTGGGTGGCGACCGTTTGAGCGGCAAGCTCTCTTATTCCACGACGCCGGAAGCGGATAGCCCCGTTAAGTTTAGGATCTTGCAGGGCACGATGGCAAACGTGGTCAACGCAATGGGCAAGAGCGTGACGTCCAACTACGTCATTACCTTTGACGAGACGCCCAAGTATTACACCGTCACCCGCGTAAACGTCGTGGTCAAAATGAACGAGAACGTTACTTTGCAAAAGTACTACGGGGATAAGGAGCCTATCATTTCCTTCTCGATGGATAAGGCGGAATCGGATAAGTTGGGTAGCTTGACACTTGCCCCCTCGAGTTCCGTCGGTCGTGTGCAGGGCGAAACGGTTGGCGAATACCGCTTATACGCCGATAACACCGCGCGTTCCTTCCTCGTTTACGACGACGGCATCGACGTTACGGACTTCTTTACCTTCTCCGTCAGACAAAAAGTGAACGGCACGTGGCGTGTGCTTTCGGGTGAAACCACCTTTACGATCTCGCCGCGTCCCGTGATCATTACGGTGGAAGATGCTTCTTACGAAAACACCGGGCGTTCCGTTACCCCGATGCTCAAATACCTTAACGCAAACGGTAGCAGGCTTTCTTCGACTCTCCGTGAGGACTTGGAAAGCAGGGTGACCGTCAGCGTTCCGGAAGTTGAGTTCCACGACGGCGAGAACCTCGTTACGCCGGAAGTGACGGGCAGCGATCCCAATTACGAAATCACCTTGCAAGCAGGCAAGATCACGGTCGTTTACTTGCAAAACCTCCTGACGGTAACTTCGCTTGAAAAGACAGACGAGGTTTATAAAGGACGTAAGTTTATGCTTTCGGGCATTATGCTTTACAAAACGGTGCGTTTCTATCGTGTTGAAACCGCAAACGGTGAGCAACCTACGCACGAGCTTGACATTACGCTCCCCATTGACGACGAAGTCGCGGGCGACGGGCTTGTCGTGGTGACGTTGCGTCAAGACGGCTCAAGCAAGGCGTTGCCCTTCACGCAGTCGGGCATGACCGTAGTTTACTCGGATGACGGCGCTTACTACGTGGCGATCGCCGAAGTGCAAGAATGGTTCTACGTGATCTGGGGCGTCATTATCGTCATCGTCCTCGTTGGACTGTACTTCCTCGTTCGCTTGATCATTCACTTGGTCAAGAAGTCCGCAAGGAAGAAGGCGGCGATCGAGGCAGCCAAAAACGAAGAAAAAGCCGCGGTCAAGAAGGCGGCTCTCAAGAAGGGCAAGGCATCCAAGAAAGCCGCGGAAGAGGCTCCCAAGCCTGCTCCCGTCGTGGACGAAAGCGATTCGTTGTTCAGCGATACCGCCGTGACGGATACCACGCCCAGGCCCGTTCAAGCGCCCGATCTTTCCGTTTCCAATGAAAACACGGATGACCTCTTTACCGACGTCGCGCCCACCCATACCGAAGCTCCCGCTCCCGCGCCGGCGCCTGCCGTGGAGGAAGAACCCGACGGCTCCGACCTCTTGTCGGATAACGTCATTACGGAGCAACCTGACGCTTCTTCCGAAGACGTTGCCGCAATGGATATCCCCACGCCCGCGGCCGGACCTTCTCCCATCGAAATAAACGAGCCCGAGGAGGACAAAAAGAAGAAGGACAAGAAGGATAAAAAGGATAAGAAGGGCAAAAAGGACAAAGAAGAGAACAAGCCCAAAGGCTTTATGCCCACTGCCTTTAGACCCAAAGGCGACAAAGCTGCCGCATATCAACCCACCCGTTCCTTCAAGGAAGATCTCTTCAACGAGGATCAAAAAGAGGACGACGGTAGCAGTTTGCTTTCCGACAGCGCCATTTCGGATAGCTCCATCGTGGCGCCTTCCAAACCCGCTTCACATAGCGACAACGATGAACTCGTGATCGCGCGTAGTAGCGGCTTCTCGATGGACGACGACGAAGCGAAAGACCACAAGGACGACGAAGAATAATAAGAGCGTAAAAAAAGTCCGCCGCACGGATATGCGACGGACTTTTTTTTGTAATTACTTATTTTTCAACGCGGATCACGTTGCAAACTTCGCTGATGCAGGAAGATTTCTTCAAGGCGTCAAGGACATTTTTGAAGGTCAATTCCGTGGTCTTTTGCGTGATCAAAACGATGGTCGCTTGTCCATGAGAGCCCGCTTTTTGCACCATAGAATCGATGCTGATGCCCGCCTTGCCTAGGATGCCGGTGATCTCGGAGAGAACGCCCGTCTGATCCTTTGCCACCAAGCGGATGAAGTACTCGCTTTCAAAATCGTTGTTGAAGTCGTTGGCTTCCTCTTCCAAGATGAAGGGGTAACGCTTGTGCGTGTCGTGCGTGGCGGCGTAAACGATGTCGGAAACGATGGCGCTGCCGGTGGGCAGGTCGCCCGCGCCCTTGCCGTAAAACATCAATTCACCCACGTTGTCGCCCACGACGTAAATGCCGTTAAACGCGCCGGAAACTTTGGCGAGCGGATGATCATCGGGGATGAAAGCGGGGTAAACGTGCGCTTCGATCTTGCCGTTTACGTTCTTGCTGATGGCAAGCAGCTTGACGGTTAAGCCGAATTCCTTACCGAACTTGATGTCCTCTTTGGTGACGCCGCTGATGCCTTCGCGGTAAATGGCGGTGTAGGGGACGCGTTTACGGAAGGAAAGGGAAGAGAGAATGGAAAGCTTGTACGTGCTGTCAAAGCCGTCCACGTCCGCAGAGGGGTTTGCTTCCGCATAGCCCAAGCGTTGCGCTTCCTTCAAAGTTTCGTTGTAGTCGCTGCCTTTCTCGCTCATGTTGGAGAGAATGTAGTTGGTGGTGCCGTTTACGATGCCCTTGATCTCAAGGATGTCGTTGCCCTGGCAGCTCTCATGCAGGGCGCGAATGATTGGCACCCCACCGCCGCAGGACGCTTCAAAGTAGATGCCCGCGCCCGTTTCTTTTGCCGCGGCTTCAAGCTCCGGCCAATGCTTGGAAAAAAGCTCCTTGTTGGAAGTGACCACGCTCTTGCCGGCTTTTAAGCAGGCGATCAAAAAGGTTCTTGCCGGCTCGATGCCGCCAAAGAATTCCGCCACGACGGAGATCTCCTTGTCGTTTATGACGTTTGCGATGTCGCAAGAAACGATTTTGAGGTCGATGCCCAAGGCTTCCGCCTTAGAAAGATCCTTTTCAAGGACTTGCCTGACTTCGAGGTCCACGCCGTAATCGCGTTTGATGTTTTCCGCTTTGCTTTTTAAGATGCGATAGGTGCCGCTTCCGACGACGCCAAGCCCAAGCAGGGCAATACCTACTTTTTTCATAGTGTCCTCCTATTTGTTAAGTTCGTAGATGATTTGCAAACCTTTCAAGGTAAGCGCGCGATCGTAATGATCGATAAAATCGTTGGTTTCGGATAAAATAACGCTGGTCAAACCGCCGGTGGCAACTACTTTTGCATCCTCGCCGATCTCCTTCTTGATCTCCTTCACCACGTTTTCAACAAGCCCGCGGTAGCCGTAAATGATGCCGGATTGCATATTTGTAATGGTGTTTGTGCCAATGGGGGAAGAGGGAAGCGAAAGCTCCACCAAGGGGAGCTGGGACGCGTGCGAAACGAGGGCGTCCAAGCTGGTTTTCATACCGGGAGCGATGGCGCCGCCTAAGAGGATGCCGTCGCGCGAGATCACGTTAAAAGTGGTGGCAGTGCCCATATCCACCACGATAGCGGGGGCACCGTACAGATGAAACGCCGCGGTGGAAGAAGCAATTCTATCCGCGCCGAGCGTCTTGGGAACGGCGTAACCGATCTTCAACCCCGTTTTGACCGAAGAATCGATCATGATGGGTTTGATGTTCATATAGTAAGTGCAGGCGTGTTCGATGGTGTAATTCAACGTTGGGACGACGGAACTGATGATGATGCCGTCCACGTCGGAAAAGGTGTAGCCGTGCGCGGAGAAAATATCGCGGAAAGCGATGCCGAATTCGTCCGCAGTACGAGCTATCGTTGCGGAGATCCTCCAGCTGGAGCGCATCACCGCGCCGTCAAAAAGCGCGAGTTTGATATTGGTATTTCCTACGTCCATTGCAAGTAACATATATTGATTATATCAATATTCAACACTTTTTTCAAGTGTTTTGACATAAATGTCAAAGCAAGGGCGGCATCAAGCGAAGTTTAGGGACAGAATGCAGTAGATTACCGTCCAAAAGTAAAGGGTGACAAGGGTCGCAGGCAGGTGAAAGATGCCGCCGGCGTCGTTTTTGGAAAGGAACAAAAGGTTGTTCACGACGGACAAAACCATCGTTGCCGTCGCAAGAAAAAACGCAGTGATCTCATAAGTGAATTTGAAAAAGAACAAAAGAGTGACGGTTTCGGCTGCGCCTTCCAAACAAGTCAAAAACAAGCCTTTTGGCAGCTCTTTTAGCGCATTTACGTAGAGGGCGAGCGCCGCCGCGGCGGAAAGATACCTTACCTCCATCAAGACTGCATAAAAGAGAAAAGATCGCGGCGCAAAATAAGGCAAAACGAGGTTTTGCAGCCACGCGCGGTTCTCTTTTATCAACAGGCAAGATATCGTCGCGACGATGAGCTCTGAAAAAAGCCCGACGGCAAACACCACGGAACGCTTGTACCAACGCATAACGATATGTATGATTTGTTTTTGTAAAAATATGATCAAAAGCCGCCGTTTTTTTGATGCTTTTCTAGGGACTCTTTAGGGACTTTTTGACTTTTAGCGGTCAAGATGCTTTCAAAAGTCTTTCTTTACAACTTCGAATAAGTATTGTATAATAACATTATGGCAAACGTGTTGTTGTGTTCCGCCTCGCCGCGGCGTCGCGCTCTTCTTCATAAGGTGGTCGAAGATTTTGACGTAACATCGTCCTCCGCGGAGGAAAGATCAGCGTATCGTCGTCCGCATCTTCGCGTGATGGATCTTGCGAAAAAGAAGGGGGAATCCGTTTGCGAGGACAATCGCTTAGTGATATCCTCGGATACCATCGTTTACCGTAAGGGCAAGTACTACGGCAAGCCCAAGGATGCGGCGGAAGCCTTTGAGATGCTGAAGGAGCTTTCCGGCGTATGGCATTCGGTTTATACCGGCGTTTGCTTGAAAAAGGGCAAGGTCGAACGCGTTTTTTACGACCGCGCCGACGTTTTGTTTAAAAAACTGTCCGACGAGGAGATCGAGCGGTACGTTGAAGAATTCGCTCCGCTGGACAAAGCGGGTGCGTACGGCGTTCAAGACGGCATCGTCGTGGAAAGATACCAAGGCAGCTTCGATACCATCATGGGGTTGCCGACGGAAAAGCTTGAGGTCATCCTCAAGGAAATGGGAGTTTAAAATGTTTACAAATGAAATCGTGATCGACATGGGATACGCGCAAACCGTCATCGCCTTGCATGGAAAGGGCGTCGTTTTGAAGGAACCGACGGTTGTCGCGCTTGCCCGTCAAGGCAAAAAGGTCAAGTTTTACGCTTCCGGGTTTGACGCCAAGCGTTATATGCGCGGCAGAGACAGAGACCCGCTCGCCGTCCTCGTGCATCCCGTCAAAGGGGGCTTTATTGAAGATTCCGACGCCGCGATCTTGATGCTCAAGGACTTTTTGCGCAAAGCGCTCCCCAAGAGAGGCTTGTTTTCTCCTCGTCCCGAAGTGATCGCCACCATTGCTTGCGGCACCTCGGTGGTGGAACGTAAAAACTATGAAAACGTCCTTGCGGAAGTGGGCTTGAAGAGCCCGATCTTGATGGAAACGCCCATTGCCGTAAGCTCGCAACTTTCCTGCGATTACAACCTGATCGCCACCTTCGGCGCGTCCGTTTCCGACGTTGCCATCGTCGGACCGAGCGGCATCATTACGGGGTGCTCCGTCACGATGTGTGGCAACGCCATCGATGAAAAGATCTGCGCTTATATTGCCGAAAATTACCGCTTGGGCATTTCTCCGGCGCGCGCGGAAGAACTTCGCACCAAAATCGGCTCCTTCTATTCCGGTCAGACGATGAGCGCCGACGTTTCGGGTCGCAACCTCGTGGATGACAGCCCCGCGCAGGCGGAGATCACGTCGGGGGAGATCGCGCCTATGATGACCTCTGTGTTGACCTCGTTTGCGACGGTGGTGGAAAGCGTTTCGATGATGTGCCCGGAGAAGTTTATCCTCGACGTTTACAACGCGGGCATCACCCTTTGCGGCGGCTTTGCGTTCTCGGACGGCGTGGCGGATTTCCTCGGCGACCGTTTGAAGATGAAAGTGCTCGTCCCCAAGAATCCCGACGAAGCGATCGCGCTCGGTGCGCTTGCCTTCTTTGACGATAGGGATAGGATGTACAAGATGCTCTGACGGGGCGAATAAGAAATTTTTACCCGAAAAGCGCAAATAAATATATTTTATTTATATAGACTGCATAATTTTGTTTGACAGTCGCCCTTTTAAAATGATAACATAGACCTTGAGCCGCATGACAAGGGTCCAAAGTGGCAGTATGCCCACCCCGTTCAGCGAGACTGGTAAGAGGAGGTAAATTATGTACGCAATTATCGCAACAGGTGGCAAGCAGTATAAGGTGGAGAACGGCATGAAGCTCGACGTTGAAAAACTCGAGGCCAACGTCGGTGACACCGTGAAGTTTGACGTTATCATGCTCAGCGATGAAAGCGGTGTTTCCGCCGGTAACACGGTCGCAGGCGCTTACGCAGAAGCGGAAGTGCTCGCGCAGGGCAAAGGCAAGAAGATCATCGTTTTCAAGTATAAGGCAAAGAAAAACGAGCGCAAGCGTCAAGGTCATAGGCAGCCGTTTACGACAGTACAGATCAAGTCGATCGTCAAATAATGACGAAGATCGTATTTCATAAACAAGGCGAAGATTTCGTCCGAATAGAGTGTGATGGTCACACAGGGTACGCAAATCGCGGTGAAGACATCGTCTGCGCGGCGGTTTCGGCTCTCCTGCAAGGCGCGGCGCTTGGCGTACGCAAAGTCGCGGGGGTAAAAGCAGAGTATCGTGTGAATGAGGAAAAGGGCAGTTTGTTCCTTGCTCTTCCGAAAAATCTCGGTGAGCGTGAGCAGCACGATTGCAACGTGATCCTCAAGACGCTTCTCGTAAGCGTTTCGGACCTTCAAGAAGGCTATTCGGAGTACATTGAAGTGGAGGTAAAGTGATATGTTTATCAAATTGCAACTTTTCGCTCATAAAAAGGGCGTAGGTAGTTCGAGAAACGGCAGAGATAGCGCTGCTCAAAGGTTGGGCGCAAAGCGTTCGGACGGTCAGTTCGTGCTTGCCGGCAACATCCTCGTCAGACAAAGGGGCACCAAGATCCATCCCGGAACCAACGTGGGCCGCGGCAAGGATGATACCCTCTTTGCTTTGATCGACGGCGTCGTTCGTTTCGAGAGAGTGGGCAAGGATAAGAAACAGGTCAGCGTGTACGCAAAGGCCGAATAAGTTATCCGTCAAACGAGTATTAAAAAACCGTGCTTTTAAAGCACGGTTTTTTGTTTTGTCATTTATCAAATTCAAACGCCGGAAGGACGCTTCTTTTTGGTCAACAGGTGGAACAGGACAAACAGCCCCGTGAAGAACACGATGGAGCCGACGAGGACAGCCGCCATCACCCAATGGGGCACGTTTTTGCCGAAGAAATAGAGGTTGCAATCCACGCTGTCTTTGATGCCTTCCACAACTTCCTTGGTGAAGCCCACCTTTTCCATTTCGGCAAATACGCCGCGCATCAGGCGGTTTTTAAGCAGCCCCGTGCCGTAGGTGCCGGGCAGGAACATCAAGGTGTTTCTAAGCCCGCTTCCAAAGGTGGAAATAGGCATATACGCGCCCGAAACGAAGCCGTATCCCGCGCTGACGATGGTGCCCACCGCAGAGGCTTGCCCGTTGGTGGTCAAAAAGAAGTTTACGCAAGAGGAAATAGCCGTGCCAAACAATGTAAGCAGCACCACGTCGAGGATGACGAGAAGTACGTCGCCGAAGGTCAGGTACCAGCCTTGCGTGGCAAGGTAAATAAAGCAGGCGCCCAAAGCGGTAAAAGTGATGATCAGGGTGCAAGCGGCAGCCGCGAGGTAGTAACCGGCGGCGAGAACGCTGCGCCTTACGGGCGAAACGGTAAAGTCCCTGATGTTGCCGTTGGCTTTGTCCATGATCATGATCAAGTTGGCGCAGAAGGATTCCGTCACGCAACATACCGCAAGAAGCGAGGAGATCAGCTGGCTGAACACCGTGCCGTCAATGAGTTTTTGCGGGATGGAGAAGTCGGGCGGCAGCGCGGCGCTGAAACTCTCCAAGTAAACCTTGGCAAGAAAAGCGGCGTACAGCACGAGCAAGATGATCGGGGTGATCAAGGAGGAGAAGAACAGCCCCTTATCCCTGAAGAAAAGTTTCAAATTGCGACGAGTGACTTGAAAGAGCGTTTTCATTCGGCGCTACCTCCCGGCAGATCTTTGCCCGTGACGGTCAAGAAGACGTCGTCGATCTTGCCCTTGGTGACTTCGTAATCGGTAAAAAGTTCGGGGTGGGCGACGATTAAGTCGGTCACCTTGGCTGTGTCGGGCACGGAAATGCGCGCGGCGTCGCGGATGACGCGGTAGGGGAGTCCCAATGCCTTTACCGCCGCTTCGTCTTGTCCGTACAGCGTGACGTAATCGACGGCGTATTTGTTCTTAAGCTCGAGCGGGGTGCCTTTTGCCGCGATCTTGCCGTTGTCAAGGATGATGATATAATCGGCGTCGGCGGCTTCCTCCATATAGTGCGTGGTCAAAAACACAGTCAAGCCCTTTTCCTTGCGTTGGTTTTCAATGACGTTCCAAAGCATGCGTCTGGTTTGCGGGTCTAAGCCGGTGGTGGGCTCGTCCAAAATCAAAATTTCGGGGTCGTGCAAAAGAGCGCGCGCAATGTCGATCCTGCGCTTTTGTCCGCCGGAAAGTTTGTTCAGAGGGCGGTTCATAAAATCGGAAAAATCCAAAAGCGCGGCAAGCGTCGCGAGCCTTTCGTTAAAAGCTTTGCCCGTAATGCCGTACAAAGCGGCGCGGCTCAAAAGGTTTTCCTTTGCGGAAAGGTTTGGGTCGAGGGCGGAGTTTTGAAAGACGACGCCGATCTTTCGGCTGATCATGTCAAAGGACTTTTCGGCGTCCTTGCCGCAGACCAAAATGCTCCCGGCGTCCTTTTGCAACTGCCCGCAGATCATGGAGATGGTCGTGGACTTGCCGGCGCCGTTTACCCCCAAGAAGGCAAAAAGTTCGCCTCGCTTGACGATGAAGGACAAATCTTGAACGGCTTTTACGTCGCCGAAGGATTTGTACAAATGTTCGATTTGAATGATGGGTTCCATAGTTTTCCTTGCGTTTTGTATTTTGTGCTACGCACAACTTTTGATATTATATCGTTGTAACGCGCTTTTGTCAAACGTTTACCCTTTTGCGTCGCCCTTGGCGAAGCGGCGGCGTAATAAGCGAAGTTTCCGTTCTTTGCTTTTTGCGCTTGAAAAAGAGGGCTTTTAAGGTGGGGATCGGTTTGAAAACGAGGATCAAACCCGCGTAAATCAAAACGCCGAAGGCGGTGGGGATCGCCGCGCGAAAAAGGATGCTCATACCCAAGTCGCTCGTAAGCATTGACGCGAGTTTCGCGGCGAGAACGGTCGGAAAGGCAAAAGTCATAATGATTGCCGCCGGCTTAAAGATCCGCCCGTCGTAGCCTCGTTTTTTCCACAAAACGACCATTCCCAAAACGAATTCGCACAAATGAAAGGAGCATTCGCCTACGGACAGAGCGTAAATGCCGATCAGGCGCGGCAAAAACAGGATGGACGCGACCAAAAAGACGGATGCGATCAGGAAGATCAAAAAGACTTTTTTCTCCTCTCCCAGTGAATTTAACGTGGTGTTTACCAGTCCGGAAAGCGCCGCGGGCACTACCATCCCCGCGGAAATTGCGACGAATCTGCCCGCCTTGGGATCTTTGAAAAGCAGCTCGCCATAGGTTTCGCCCAAGACGACGAAAAGGGCGTAAAACAACACGGTGATCAAAAAGATGAAGACGAGGGATTCGTTGACGCGGATGCGAAGATCGTCCCATTTGCCCGTAGCGGCAAGCGCGGCGGCTTCGGGCAAGATCACGACGGACAGGGCTCCCGTCAAAGAGAGGGGCGCAAACAGCAAGGAAAACGCCATTCCGACCGCTCTTCCGTATTCTGCGGCGGCTTCGCCCGAGGTCGACCCCGTGCGCACGAGAGCGGCGGGGAGCGCGATGGCAATAAAGGAGGTCAACAGCCCTGCGACGATGCGCATCCCCGTAACGGGGAGCCCCGCTTTGAGAAGTTCTTTTGTTCCGGTGGGCTTAGCGAAGCGTCCGCCTTTTACGAAGTAAACGATCAGCAGGGTGATCATCACGACGTAATCGGTGACGGTGAATGCGACGGTGACCGCCACGCTGTCCGAAAGGGTGATAAACGCGTTGGAAAGAAAGGTCAAACAGGCGACGATCTTGACCACTTCTTCCAAAAGTTCCGTCGCGCTGTAATCGAAGTAACGCGCCTTGCCCATAAAGTATCCGCGCAAAAGCTGATAAACGACGGTGCTGATCAGGGCGGGCAGGATCAAATAAAAGAGTTTTACGCATCGCCCATCCGAAAAGACGAAGGTCAGTTTGTTGCGAAAGAGCACGGCGCCCGCGATCAAAAAGAGTGTGACGCCCACCGACAGAATGACGGCGCCGGTCATAACGCCGTCCAGCTCCTTTTCGTGCCCTTTTAAGGCGGTCAGTTCCGCCGTCTTGCGTGAAAGCATCAAGGGGATGCCCGACCCGGCGATCGTGCAAAACAAAGCGAATACGGACGCCGTCATTTGAAACAGCCCCAAAACCTCCGCCCCTACGCGACGGGATAAATAGATCTTAAAGAAAAAGGAAAGAAGCCGCGTGACGATGGAAAAGATCATGATCAAAAGGGTGGTTTTCTTAAAGGTCTTCATATTCTCTCCCGCGATAAATACTATAGTATATTTTGTCGATCGACAAATTATAAGCTCGCAGGGACAAAGAAAAAGCACACCGACAAAGGTCGATGTGCTTTTCGTGTTTTAAAAGTGAGATCAGTCTTTGAACTCGTCACGCGCGCTGCCGGTGGACTTGGGCGCGTCGTCATCTTCGGACTTCTTGTTCGTCCTGTCGTACTTAGCCTTCTTCTGATCGGGCGCGCCGGTCTTGGGACGGCGGTACTTTCTGATGAGCCAAGCGACGATAACGGCGATCAAAACGACCGCGATCGCAATGGAAGTGATGTAGGTCCAAAGCAAAGTGGTGTTCAACGGAGTCTTGGGATTTTCCTCATCATCATCGTCGTCATCACCTTCGTCTTTGGTTTCGTCCTCTTTGAGAACGGTGACCTTGTTCTTCAAGCGATATTCTTTGCTTGCCGCGGAGAGGATCTTTTCGCCGTTGGCGTCAAGCACGAACTCATCGTTCGCATCCTTCTCATAAACTTCGTTGTTTGCGGTCAAGGCGGTGTACGCGTCTTCGGTGATCTTCTCCAAGCTTATGTTATCTACGAAGAGGTAACCCTTCATCTTGCCCTCGTCGGTGTTTTCACCGAGCTGGAAGTAAAGGCTTGCGGAAACGGAAGAGGTCTTTTCGTTCTTGAAGTAGAAGGTCAACTTCTGCCACTTGTTTTCGATGTCGTTGCCGTCCTTGTCGTATTCGGTGTTGACTTCAAAGGTCAAGGGTTCGTCCGAAATGGAAACGTAAACCTTGGCGAAGGAATCCTTTTCGATCTTGGCGGTACGAACGTACGCGGAGAACTTGTAATAGGAATCCGAAGCGAGGGACAAGCTGGACATATAGTAGCTTTGATAGGTGGCTTTGCGGTTGTTGATCATCAACAGATAATCACCAACGGTAGCGCCGTCTTCCATACCCTCGGAAGAGAAGATGTAGCTTGCGGAGAGCACGCTATCGGGATCGATCACGTCCTTGGTGACGGTCTGACCGTTTTCTTCCGTAGTCTCGGAGGTATAAATACCGATGTTGCTATCCCCGTTTGCCGTCGTGAAGGTGTAGTTGTCCTTTGCGATGATACCGGAAACCTGGGTGGTGGAGTTGGAACTGCTGCTGTTCGAAGCGGAGAAGCCGGAAGGCGCGATCGCCGTTTCGGAAGCGGAAGCGTTGTCAAAGGTGATGGTGGTAAACTTTGTGTTGGCGTTTCCGTTTGCGGGGTCGGAAAGGGTGGTGTACTCGTCTTCCGTCAAGCTCGTATAAGAGAAACTGTCAAAGAAGAGGGTGCCGCTGTAAGCAGTGTCGCCGTCGCCTTTCTCGCCGAAGTAGATCTCAAACTGAGCGCTGACGGAGGAAAGACCCGTTTCAACGAGGAAGTTGTATTCCACCCAACCGCTGGTGTTGACCACGGAGTAAGAGGAGATCGTCGCGTCGGTGGACGTTGTGGTGACGTAAACTTGACCGATGGCGCCGTTGACAGCCTTTCCGTAGCACTTCAAGAGGTAATAAGAGTTGCCGCTCAAGGAAATAGACGGGCTCTTGATCGCCGCGGTCTTGGTCATATCGTTGGTGGCTTTTTCATCCACGTAAGTGTTCTTAAGCTTGATGGAAGCGCCGTCACGCGTGGTGATCATCAACAGGTTGGGCGCGCCGAAGGTGACTGCTTTTGCGGCGGTTTCGGTGGAGGGAACTTTGGTCGTAGACCAATTGTCATAGATCTGATCCGCATTCAAACCGAATTGCGCAAAGTATGCAGCGGGAGCGTTGACGTTGATGATACCGGCGATCAAATTGTTGAGTTCCTTCTCGTCGACCTTGATCTTGACGGTGTAATCGCCGTTGGCGAGATCGATGCCGCTCTTCCAAGAGACCTTGCCGGTGATGGTGTTGACGTCAAGAACCTTGCTCCATTCCGCATCGGTGTTGAAGGTTTTGTCGTAATTGGTGCCAACAAGCTGAATGGTGGTGATGTTTTTGCCTTGCACTGCGGCGGTGAAGTGGTTGTTGGAGTTGTCATCCGCTCTGGAGAGGGGGTAATCGGGCAACCATTCGCCACCCGTCTTGGTGGTGCCGTATTTGTTGTTAACGTTGCTGGTCCAGCCGGAAACGGCGCCGACCAAATGATCGTTATTGTCCTTATCGGTCATAGCGACGAAGCCGTCGTCACCGAAGGTGGTCTCCTTTCTGTCATAGGAGTTGAAGTTGCCGTTGGTGACGGTGGCGCTGTTTTCCGCGTAATCCTTAGCCTTGGTGTAGGTGCCGGAGGAACTGTTGGAGTCGTACTCGGTGTAAGTGATCTGCTCCATGTTGATGTTTGCAATGACGAAGGCGCCCTTTTGATAAGAAGCGGGATCGTATTGCGTGCCCGAACCGTTGGAGATCACGAGGCGGACAAACTTGGAAGTTTCGGTGTTATTGGTGGAAACGGGCATCGTGCCGGTCAGGTAGAAGGAATATTCCGCGTAATCGTTGGTCAAAGCGTTTTCATACTCTGCGGTGTTGACGCTAAAGGACTCAACGTCGGCGTCATCCTCGTCCACGAGTTTGAGCGTAATGTTCTTGCCGTCATCCAAACCGATGGTCTTGATCCAAACGGAGATCCTGTAAGAGAGGGACTGCTTGATCTCAAAGAGATCAACCGTGCGCACGGTGTAAGCGCAGGGGATCGTGTTGTTGACGATCAAAACGGGAGAGAAGGAATAGGGGTACAGCGGATTCTCGTCGATGCCGTACTTTTGCTTCCAATCGGTGGTGTCGGAAGAGAGGTCCTCGTTGGAAATGACCTTTGCGATCACGTCACTGCTACCGGCGATGACGTTATCCACGGGAGAAAACTCAAGGGTGGTGGGAAGGCCGGTGGTCGCGTCGACGTTAGTGAAATTGTCGTTGACGAGCAACTTGGTATCTTCCGTCTTGAGGTCGATAAACTTGGTGTAACTGACGTAGTCAACTTCAAAGTTGCCTTCCTTTGCGGCGTATTCCGTAACGATCTGATCACGGGTCTTGTCGCCGGTGTTTACGGCGGTCACGCTGAGCTTATCAAAGAAGACCTTACCTTGCGTCAAAGTGTCGTTGCTCTTGTCGTTACCGATCCAGAGTTGGATCTTGAAGTTTTGAGCGCGGAATTGGTTGCCCAGTACGTAGAAGGTAACTTTTGCCCAGCCGCCGTTGACGCCCAATTTGTCCGTCGTGTTGATGACGGCGGATTCATAGGTGTCGGAGCCCTTCAAAACGACGCGGGCGCCCTTGTTTTCATAAGATTGGATGGAATCGTCGCTGTCGACGATGGCTTTGACCCAAACGGAGATCTCGTAAAGGGAAGCGCGGTCGATCTTGATATCCGACTTGGAGGCATAGTAACCTGCGGTCGGGTTGTACTCGTTGGCGCTGGTTTTGTTCTCGATGATGGCCATCACGAACTTGTCGTCGCTATTAGCGACGGGAAGACCGGGGTTTGCGCCGTAGGTGAGGGCTTCGGTGGTCCAAGCAGACCAAACGGAATCCTCGGTGGAGATGACGCCGCTCTTCAATTCGGAAGTCGGAACGGACTTGCCTCCGACGTTTTCACCCTTGTTCCAAGACCAGCTCGAGGGGGTTTGCAATTTGTCGGAAGAAGAGGAGAAGTTGTAGTAATTGAACTCGCCGTCCGGATAAAGGAAGGAGACGAGTTTGACGGTGTCGCCCGCCTGCGCGGCGGCGTAATCGGAAGCCTTGATCTTGGTGGCTACCACGTCGTCGAAGAAAGCGTAACCGCTGACTTTGTGGTCATCGTAACCGAGCGAAAGCCTGACGGTGACGGTGGCGGAATCCGCCGAAGGCGCTTGCAGGTAGAAGGTGTAGGTGGTAAACTCGCTCGTGGCGTTGATCTTTTGGAATTCGGCATAGCCGTTATCCGTGTAAATGCGGATCGTCGCGCCTTCCTCGGCGGCAACGTTTACCACTTTAACTTTGATCGAAACGGAATAGTAAGCGGAAGAAGTGGTGGTAAAGGTGTTGTAATAACCGTACACGTTGTCCTCTTTGTTGTAGATCATGAGGACTTTGTTGTCGGTGACTTCGCCGTAGGGGTTGGCAAGGTCGCCCCACTTGGAACGGTTCTTATCGTAATCCGCGCCGGTGTCCACGATGCCCGCGACCTTATTGTCCGCGGAATACCCGCTGGGGGTGTAGCTCGACCAGCTGGAAGGAGTGTACGGCAAAGAAGAATCGCTTGAGTGGGAGGAGAAATCCCCATTTGACACCAGGGACGTGAAATCGCTGGTGGACTCATTTTCTTCCGGAGTCTCCCCGGGCTTTTTGCTGCAGGCAAACGCCGTAAGCGTCAAAGCGATGGAGAGAAGTAACACAAGTAGCACGATTAAATAGGTCTTCAAAGTTGCTTTTTTCATTTAAACATCTCCGTTTAAAATTTATTCACTTAAACATTTTAATATATAACAACTAAATAAGCAAATAATTTTTGATTAATTTTTCGCGCGCGCGTTCATCCTATGAGTAAAAGGAAGGGTGCAAATAGTCCGAAAATGAGAGAAAAACGAGAGGGGCGGAAGGGTAAAATTCCGTTGAAAAATTTTTTGAAAAAAGCGCTCGCGACGGTTTTGGGAGCGCTTTCCGGCGGCGTAAACGTGCTCTTTGGCGGTGGGGGTGGTATGCTCGTGGCCCCGGCACTTCGTTATGGGTTGGGCATTGAGGAAAAGAGGGCGCACGCAAGCGCTATCGCCGTGATGCTTCCGCTTTCGACAGTCTCCGCAGCGATCTATACGATGCGCGGCGTGTGGGACGTTCGCCTCGGTTTGCTCGTAGGCTGCGGCGCAGTCCTCGGCGGGGCGATGGGCGCTTTGCTTTTGAAAAAGGTGCCCAAGACGGCGCTATCCTTGCTGTTTTACGGCGTGATGATCTACGCGGGCGTCAAATTCCTCAAATGAATGCGGTGTGGCTGATCTCCGCCGGGATCGTGGGCGGCGTACTCGGTGGGATGGGCTTCGGTGGCGGAACGCTGCTTTTGCCCATCTTGACCTTTTTCTTCAGCGTACCGTACAAACTTGCCGCATGGGTGAATCTCGTTGTGTTTTTGCCGACTGCCGTCGTTGCGCTTGTCGTGCATTCTAAAAACAGAACGGTGGAATGGCGCGCCGTTTGGCAGGTCATCGTGCCCGCCGTTTTGGGGCTCGTCGCAGGCGCTCTTTTGATGGGAAAAGTTTCAGAGCGTCTGTTGCGCCGCGCATTCGGCGTATTTTTGATCTTCGTCGGCTCGATTTCGGTTTTTGCCGTTTTGTTCGGATTTTTCAAGAAAAACGCCAAAAACTAACTCATATTGTATATGTGGAATATTCCACAATTGGAAAACTATCAAAAATTTATGCATTTTTGCGTATATTTAATGATTTTTATGTAATTTTAATTGTAAATTTTATAATCTAACTTTACTTAAGCGCAAAAATATGATATATTTATTGTATCTTGTGAATTGGAGCGCTACGTTGAAATTTACGTTCAGACGCGGGATCCATCCCGCAGGCAACAAACAAATCGCCAAAGACCTCGCTCTTTTGGATTTTCCGACTCCCTCGGAGGTGTCGATCCCTTTGTCGCAACATATCGGCGCGCCGGCTGCTCTTGCCGTCGCCGTCGGTGACGAAGTTAAGGTGGGTACTTTGCTTGGCAAAGCCGTAGGGTTTGTTTCGGCAAACGTTTATTCTTCCGTCAGCGGTAAGGTGAAGGAGATCGTTACCGCTCGCACCGCCATCGGGGGGCGCGCTTCTCACGTCGTCATTGAAAACGACGGCTTGTATGAAGAAGCGTTTTTGGAGCCTCTTACTTCGCCCGACGCCGCTGCCATCAAAGCGCGCGTTGCCGAAGCAGGCATCGTGGGTATGGGCGGCGCCACTTTCCCGACGCACGTAAAACTTTCGCCTCGTACACCCGTTGACGTTTTGATCATCAACGCCGCTGAATGCGAGCCGTATATCACTTGCGATTACCGTCTTTGTTTGGAAAAAACGGCGGAGATCTTTGAAGGCGTGAAGTATATGATGACCGCGCTTGGCGTTTCGGTCGCTTACATCGGCGTCGAAGACAACAAGCCGGACGCCATTGCTGCGCTTTCCGCTTTTGCCACCGATGCTATCAAGGTCATCCCTCTCGTTACGAAATACCCGCAAGGGGCTGAAAAGCAACTTATATATTCCATCACCAGGAGGGTCGTGCCCGAAGGCGCGCTTCCGTCCGACGTCGGCGCGGTGGTGGACAACGTGCATACCGCTTTTGCCATTTACGAAGCGGTGGCGCTCGGCAAGCCTTCTTTTATGCGCGCGATGACCGTTTCCGGCAGGGCATGCCTCCGTCCGGGCAATTTTTGGGTAAGAAACGGCGTTGGTTACCGTGACGTTGCGGAATACTGCGGCGTTTCGGAAAACGTCAAGAAGGTGATCAGCGGCGGCCCGATGATGGGCTTTGCGCAGGCTGACTTAAAGCCTTCGACGGGCAAAGGCACCTCCTCGTTGCTCTTTTTGACGGAGGAGGAAGTTTCGGAGGGCGATAAGCCCATTTCCGCTTGTATCAATTGCGCTTCTTGCGCTTCGCATTGCCCGATGCGTTTGATGCCGATGTTTATCGAGCGCGCCGTGGATGCGGAAGATGCTTTGGAAGCCAAAAAACTTCACGCGATGAGCTGCTTGGAATGCGGCTGTTGCGCTTTTGTATGTCCGGCGCGTCGTCCTTTGGTGACGAGCATGCGTCGCGCGAAAAAGATGATCAAGGAAAAGGGGGTATGACGATGAGCAAATACGTTGTTTCTTCTTCTCCCCATATCGCAAACGATCGTACCGTTACGACCATCATGCTCGAAGTGTTGATCGCATTGATCCCCGCCGTGGCCATGTCGATCTACTTCTTCGGCTTTTACGCTTTGTTCTTGGAAGCGTTGTCCGTCGGCGCTGCGATCGGCGCGGAAGCCTTGTTCAATTTGATCACGAAGCGTGAGCAAACAATCAGAGATTGTTCCGCTGCTGTTACCGGGCTTTTGCTCGCGTTGAATTTGCCTGTTTCGGTGCCGTTTTACGTGCCCATCATCGGTAGCGCCTTTGCCATCGTGTTCGTTAAAATGCTGTTTGGCGGCATTGGCAAAAACTTCGCCAATCCGGCGATCGCGGGCAGGATCTTCCTGTTGCTTGCTTGGGCGTCGGCGATGACTTCCTTCGTGAAGCCCATCGTTTGGGCAAACGGCGACGCCTTCGTCTATTTCCGTTGCATTTTGAAGGGCAAAGAGGGCTTGCGTGACGTGGCCGCGCTTACGACCGCGACGCCTTTGGCGTCGCTTCGTGCCGGTACGCCCAAGGAAAGCTTGCTTCCGATGTTCTTCGGCAGCATCGGCGGTTCGCTTGGTGAAACCAGCGTGCTGGCGCTTTTGATCGGCGGCGTGTACCTGATCGTCCGTCGTATCATTGATTGGAGGGTGCCCGTCACCTTCATTGGCACGGTCGCCGTCTTCGCTTTGATCTACGGCGCGGCGAAGGGGCAACCTCTCGCGTACGTTCTGCCTTCCGTTTTGGGTGGCGGCTTGTTCCTCGGCGCTTTCTTTATGGCAACCGATTATTCCACCACGCCGAATACCAAACTCGGCCTCGCCGTCTTTGCGTTCGGTTGCGGCTTGTTAACTTCGCTCATTCGTTTCTTCGGCAGTTATCCCGAAGGCGTTTCCTTCGCGATCTTGCTGATGAACATCGTCACGCCATTTATCGATAAGGCGTGCAAACCGCATCCCTTCGGGTACGTTAAAAAGAAAGGAGCCAAAGCATGAGAAAGAGTCTTGGGTATGAAATACTGATGACCGCTCTCGTGCTTGTGGTCATTGCGGGCATTGCGGGCGCGTTGCTCGGTTTGGTAAATCACTTTACCGCTGTTGACGAAGAGGAACTCCTCGCGCGCAAGGCTACCGCCGTCTACGACGGCGACCTTATGAAATACGTGTCGGAAGAGGGCTTCGAAGTGCCGATGGACAAAGCCGAAGGCGAGATCCTCGGCGTCTACGTTCCCAAAAACGGCGACAAGGACGTCTTCGTCTTGGTGGCAAGAGGGACGGGCGCTTATAAAGGCACGTTGGACCTCCTCGTGAACATCACGGGCGGCAAAGTCGTCAAGATCGCAAAGTACGAAGCCAACGAAACGCCCGGCTTGGGCAGCAAAGCGTTGGAAGACGCTTATTTCAAGCAATATTACGATAAGCCTATCACGGAGGATTTCCGCGGTTTTGCCCTCGTAAAAGGCAACGCCGTTTCTCCCGCTGAAGTCAGCGCGGTCAGCGGCGCTTCCAAGAGCAGTACCGCGGTCACGAATGCGGTCAACGCGGCGGTCAAATGGTATCAACTGAGAGTTTTGAGGAGGGTGCAATGATGAAGAAAGATCGATTGAACACCCTAACCAACGGCATTGTCAAGAGCAATCCGACGTTCAGGCTGGTGCTGGGCACTTGCCCGACCCTTGCCGTCACCACGCAGGCGATCAACGGTCTCGCGATGGGCGCGGCGGTCACCTTCGTCTTGTTGTGTTCCAACGTTATGATCTCGCTTTTAAAGCGAGTGATCCCCAACCGCGTCAGAATTCCGGCGTTCGTGGTCATCATCGCAACCTTCGTTACGGTGGTGCAAATGGTGATGAAAAAGTTCTTGCCGTCCTTGTACGACGCGCTTGGCGTTTTCCTGCCCTTGATCGTCGTCAACTGCATCATCTTGGCGCGCGCGGAAGCGTTTGCTTCCTGCAACCCCGTGCTGGACAGCGCGTTAGACGGCTTGGGCATGGGTTTCGGCTTTACGCTGAGTTTGACCTTTATCGGTATCGTCAGGGAACTTTTGGGCGCAGGCTCCTTCTTCGGGCTTCCCATCGGGCACCTCGGCAACGTGTCGATGACGGTGTTCATCTTGCCGGCGGGCGGCTTCCTCGTCTACGGTACCTTGATGGCGCTCGTCAACTTCCTGACCGGTATGGCTGAAAACAGAAAATATGCGGCTTCTTCTCATAAAGAGAAGAAAGATGAAAAGGAGGCGAAAGTATGAATCTCTATTTCGTGATCATCATCGGTTCCGTTTTCGTCAACAACTTCGTGCTGAGCCAATTCCTCGGCATTTGCCCCTTCCTCGGTGTGTCCAAAAAGACCAACACCGCGCTCGGAATGGGCTTTGCGGTCATATTCGTTATGTCCATTGCGTCCGTCTTCACTTATTTGGTCAACGAGTACGTTTTGATCCGTCTCGGGCTGGAATATATGAAGACCATCGCGTTTATCTTGATCATCGCCGCGCTCGTTCAATCGGTGGAGATCGTGATCAAAAAGTTCAGCCCCTCGCTGTACAGCGCGCTTGGCGTTTACTTGCCGTTGATCACAACCAACTGCGCGGTGCTTGGCGTGGCGCTTTTGAACATTGAAAAGGCGTACAACTTGTTGCAGTCCTTCTTAAACGGAGTGTTCGCGGGCGTGGGCTTCACTCTTGCGATCGTGCTTTTGGCGGGCGTGCGCGAAAGGATCGTGCCCAAAAACGTGCCGGAACCCTTCCGCGGCTTCCCGATCACGTTGATCGCGGCGGCGTTGCTCAGCATGGCGTTCAGTGCATTCTCCGGAATGTTTGGGATCGTGTAAGGAGGTACGAATATGCTTTTGATGACAAAGCTCTACGTTGCGATCCTCGTTCCCTCCGCGATCTTGGTCGCCATTGCGGCGGTCTTTGCCGTGTTGCTTGCCTTCCTCGGCAGGAAGCTTGAAGTTAAGAGGGATGAAAAGGTCGTGCAGATCGAAGGTTTGCTTTCGGGCGCGAATTGCGGCGGTTGCGGTTTCGCGGGTTGCAGCGCGTTTGCGGAAGCGCTTGCCAACGGCAAGGCGGATCTTTCCGCTTGTAACGCTACGAGCAAGGTAAACAAAGATCAGATCGCGGCGATCCTCGGTACCGTAAACGAAGGGGAAGAAATGTCCTTCGTGGTCTGTTGCAACGGCGGAAGCTCTTGCGAAGACAAATACGATTACCACGGGTACGGCGATTGCGCTTCGATGGAACTGCTTGCCGGCGGCAGAAAGGCTTGCCCGGTCGGGTGTATGGGCGCGGGCACCTGCGTGAAGCATTGCGACCACCACGCCTGCAATATTTCCGAAAAAGGTTACGCGGCGATCACGGAAGATCGTTGTACGTTGTGCGGGAAATGCGCTAAATCTTGCCCCAAAGGCTTGATCAAGAAGATCCCGACGAGGGCGAAGGTATACGTCGCCTGTTCCAACCACGCAAAAGGCAAAGAAGTGCGCTCCTACTGCAAAACGGGGTGCATCGGATGCGGTATGTGCGTGCGTACCTGCCCGCAAGGAGCCATTGAGCTTCAAGACAACCTTGCGGTGATTGATTATTCAAAGTGTACGGGCTGCGGCGCTTGCGCGGCAAAGTGCCCGTCTAAATGCATTATAAAAAGGGACTGACCACTATAAGAATAGGAGGGATGAGGCTATATGGAGAAAATCGCGATTATTGACTTGGGATCAAATTCCGCTCGCCTTGTGCTTGTGGACATTTTGGAAGGAGGTTATTTCTTCGTCTTTGACGAGCTGAAGGAAAGCGTCAGGCTCGGTCAAGATATGGAAACGGACGGCTTCCTGCGTCCGGCAAGGATCGAACAGACCAAGAAAACGTTGCAAATGTTCCGACGCTTCTGCGATTCCAACGGGGTGGAGAAGATCTTCGCCTTTGCGACGGCTGCCGTCAGGCGCGCCAAAAACCAAAAGAGCTTTTTGGAAGAAGTCGCGGTCACTTGCGGCATCAAGCTGCGCGTTTTGAGCGCCACTGAGGAAGGACAGTACATCTACACCGGCGTCATCAACGCGATGGATATCCCCAAGGGCTTGATCGTCGACATGGGCGGCGGTAGCACCAAACTCGTGTACTACAACAGGAAGACCATTCTCGAGCAAGCCACGTTGCCTTTTGGCGCGGTTACGTTGACCGATATGTTCAAGGGGCAAGACCTCTTGCCGGAAGAGCGCGCGGAGAAGATCGAAGAAGCGGTCAATGCGGAGCTTGAAAAACTCGAGTGGCTTAAGGAACTTGACCCCGACACGCAGTTTATCGGCGTGGGCGGCTCCTTCCGTAACCTCGGTAAGATCAGCCGTAGGCTGAAGAAGTACCCGCTCAACGTTGCGCACGGCTATAGCCTTGAAACCAGCGAGTTCAACGCGATCTACGACACCATCAAAACCTTGCCGCTCGATCGCACGATGAAGATCAAAGGTCTTTCCAGCACTCGCGCGGATATCTTCCCCAGCGCTCTTGCCTGCATCAGCCGTATCCTCACCGTGTGCGGTTTTAAAAACCTCGTCATCAGCGGCAGCGGCATGAGAGAGGGCGCAATGTTCAAATACGCCGTGCCTACCGTTTCCGAAAAGCCCATTTCGGACATCCTCGGCTACAGTCTGAACACCCTCGTAAAGCACTTTGAACTCAACGAGGATCACGTCCGCCACATTATGGACCTTTCGATGCAGATCTTTAAGCAACTTAAGGTGTTGCACAAACTTCCGCGTGTGTACGTAAAAGTCCTTCGCGCGGCGGCGATGCTCCACGACGCGGGCTCCAAGATCAAGTTCTACGATCACCACAAGCATTCCGCTTACGTGATCTTAAACAGCAGGATATTCGGTCTTTCGCATAAGGAGATCGTTATGGCGGCGTTCGTTGCTTCGGCGCATAAAGACGGCGTGCCCGTCACCGAGGATATGCAAAAGTACCTCAGCATGCTTTCGGAAGAGGACATCGACGCAGTCAAGAAGCTCGGCTTGGTGTTGAAGATCGCCGAAAGTTTTGATAGAAGCATGAGCGGCATCATCACCGGCATTACCTGCGACATCTTGGGCGACAGCGTGATCATGAAGACCATCACCGAAAACCACGCCGATTGCTCGCTTGAGGTCAAGGACGCTTTGACCTGCAAGACGGAGTTCAAAAACGCCTACGGCAAAAACCTCGAGATACTGTAATTATCAAAATGGCAAAAAAAGAGCCTATCGAATTGCTCGATAGGCTTTTTTGTTATCTTTCGACGCGGAAGAAGGAGATCGCTTTGTAGCCGCGGAATTCGTAGGTGAATTCCAGGATGATTACGTTGTAATCGTTTTGCAGGTAGTAGATGCGCGCTTCATCCTTTTCCGGATATAGGACGGAAGTGTCAAAGTGATTGAGTTTCCACCACATCGGGGCAGGGCTGACAAGCGGCGCGATCGACAACGAATCGTCTTGTATGGGAGAATAGTCGTCGTGTAAGAAGTAATATTGAACTGAGATCAAAGATCCGCCGTTTACCGGCAGGGTGATCTTGTAAACTTCCTGATAGGGCAGAAGAGGGAGATTTGCCGCTTCTTCGTTGAAAGGCGTGTTGAAAACGCGCGGGTTCACGCTCGCGGGCGGATTTAAGATGTGATAGGAATCCGCCGCAACGTTTTCCACCGTGATCAAGGGGAAATCTTCCGGGATGGCGGGCATCCCGCTTTCATAAGATGCAGCGGCGCTCAGCGAGAGCGAAAGTCCGACGATGACGACGATCAAAAGAGCCGCGGCGACCGAACTCAACGTGATGATCAGCTTTTTATATTTGGAGAACACCCTATTCTTTTGAACGTTTTCATTTTCATTTTCGCGCACGAGATATTCTTTTTCAACGCCGAAATATTCGCACAAAAGATTGAGCGATTCCGCGCAGGGAAGACCGAACCCGTTCTCCCATTTTGCCACCGCGCTACGACTGACGTAGATGGCGTCCGCAAGCGCTTGTTGTGATACTCCTTTTTCCGTTCTGAGTGATTTTAGCTTTTCCGAAAATTCCATATTTGCCCCTCCGTGACCTTATTATAGCACAAACCGATCGGGATCGATTGTTACTGTTGCAAATTGAGTTGTTACTCTTTAAAAAAACGATT
>JAGAAA010000108.1 GCA_017615495.1 Clostridia bacterium | reverse complement strand
CTCCCCGACGAGTTTATGGGCTTAAAGCGCAACAAGGACGTTTCGTACGATACCGGCAGGCACGGCGTGGTGCGCGCGGCGGACTTCTTCCGCGGCAAGGTGGGGGACCCGGACGGCAACCTTACTATGGAAAAGTGGATGACCATTCCCGAGCATTACCTCTTGGAAGCCACCAACGGCAAGATCTTCCGCGATGACCTTGGGCTCGTCACCGACGTAAGAAAAAAGCTTGCGTACTTCCCGGAGGACGTGCGACTCAAAAAGCTTGCCGGCGCCCTGATGCTTGCGGAGCAAGCCTCGGGCTACAACTACGAACGCCTTTTGTCCCGCGGGGATACGGCTTCGGCGCAGCTTGCCATCTGTGAGTACGTCAAGGAAGTGCTTTCCGTCATCTTCCTTTTGGAAAAACGCTACAAGCCTTTCTATAAGTGGCAGTTCCGCGCCCTCAACGATTCCGCCACGTTTGCGCCCTTGAAGGAGGACCTCGAAAGCCTCCTCAGCACAGGCAACAGCGTGGGCGACGCGGTGGAAAAGCGCAGCCGCATCCGCCGCATCAACGGCACCATCGTGGAGGAAGCGCGCCGCCAAGGCCTCACCGATTACGACGGCTTGCGTTTGGACTCTCCCGCCTATTGCGTCAACGGCAAGATCACGGACCCCTCGCTGCGTAATATGCACATCATGGCGGGTGTGGAATAAAAAGCAAGAAAAATTATCGCTCAAAGATATATTTTTCGCGCAAGATATGTTATAATCATTTTGTTATCGTCCGCGCTGTATCGCGGAGCGCAAAAAGCAATAATTTTCGGAGGAAGCAAAAATGGAAAACAATATGTTCAGTCTGGAAGGGAAGGTCGCCCTCGTGACCGGCGCAAGCTACGGCATCGGTTTTGCCATCGCCACCGCGTTTGCCAAGGCGGGCGCAACCATCGTTTTTAACGACATCAAGCAAGAACTTGTGGACAAGGGCCTCGCTTCTTATAAGGAGATCGGCATCAAGGCGTACGGCTACGTTTGCGACGTCACCAACGAGGCGGCTGTCAACGAGCTCGTTGCCAAGATCGAAAAAGAAGTTGGCGTCATCGATATTTTGGTCAACAACGCCGGCATCATCAAGCGCATCCCGATGTGCGATATGACGGCGGAGCAGTTCCGTCAGGTCATCGACGTGGACCTCAACGCTCCCTTCATCGTTTCCAAGGCGGTCATTCCTTCGATGATCAAAAAAGGCCACGGCAAGATCATCAACATCTGCTCCATGATGAGCGAGCTCGGTCGTGAGACCGTTTCCGCTTACGCGGCGGCTAAGGGCGGCCTCAAGATGCTCACCCGCAACATCGCTTCCGAGTACGGCGAGTTCAACATTCAGTGCAACGGCATCGGCCCGGGCTACATCGCCACGCCGCAAACCGCTCCGCTTCGTGAGATCCAACCCGACGGCTCCCGCCATCCCTTCGATCAGTTCATCATCGCAAAGACGCCGGCTGCCCGCTGGGGCAACGCCGAAGACCTCCAAGGCCCCGCGGTGTTCCTTGCTTCCGACGCTTCCAACTTTGTCAACGGTCACATCCTCTACGTGGACGGCGGCATCCTCGCCTACATCGGCAAGCAACCCAAATAAGTTTAAGACCAATAAAAGAAGTCGTCCCATACGGGGCGACTTTTTTGTTTTCCGCGTCAGGCGCGGAACTTCCCAAAGGAAGCCTGCTTTACTTCGTCTTGCCGCAGTTGGAGCCGCAGTCGGACGTGCCGCGCTTGGTGCTTGCGGAGCTCTTTTTGGTGGACTTAGTGTCGCAGTTTTTGCAGTTGGACTTGTTGGTCATATTGGTTTTCACCTCCTTTTACCCTTATGATGCGCCGATCGCCGCACGTTTATTCCGAAGGGATAGAAAACCTCGCATCTGCAACCCTTCTTTGTCCTCGGTTATGTTTTTGTCGGAGAAAGTGAATAATAAGTCGAACGGAAAACATACTATCGGTATGAAAAATAAAAATGACGGAACCTCGACAGACAAAATGATTCAGGCAAACAAGGACGAAGCGGATAGTATGCTTTCCCTGTGGGGGATGAAAAAGCGAAAAAGGATAAGAACAAAAAAAGTGGGGAGGTAGCACCTTCCCACTTTTTATAGGCTTAAGTTATTACAAAAGGGGTTTGAGGACGTTTGTCCAGACCACGTAGCCCGCGTTGTTGGGATGCAAGCCGTCGTCTGAGTAACCTTCGATCATGCGGTCGTTGCCGTCCGAGAAGGGGGTAAAGAGGTCCACGTAGTGGTAGCCCTTTGCCGCGGCGAGGGTTTGGATCTCCCCGTTCATTGCCTTGATGCGGGCGGTGGCGGTGGTGAGGTTTACGCCGAAGGCTTCCACCTTTTGTTGCATCGGCAGGATGGAGAGGCAAAACACCTCGGTGGAGGGCAAGTTCTCTTTGATGCCGGAGAGAATGGTTTCGTAGTTGGCTTTTAGTTGCTCGTCCGTGACGCCGCTGTTGATATCGTTGATGCCAATCATCAAGACGATCTTGGCGGGTTTGAGGTCATATAAGCAAAGCTTCAGGCGGTTGATCACGCCGGCGGTCACGTCCCCGCCGATGCCGCGGTTGTAGGTGGCGAGGGGCAGGTCGCTGTAAAAGGCGTCAAGGTGGTACCCGTCCGTGATGGAATCGCCGATGAAGACGATCTGCCCTTCGGAAAGGTTTGCGTTTTGCACCTCAAAGGAAGCGCATTTTTTGTTGTAATAGGAAGAGAGGTCTTCTTGCCTCTTTTTTTCGCGCAGGTTCCTGTATAAAACGGAAACGGTGATGACCGCCGCGACCAAGAGCACGATCACGACCAAGTAGATGACGTCCTTTAAACCGAAAGCTTTCATAAAACACTCCTTTTGAAAGATCCTTTACAGTATATAGAAGGGGGAAGAAAAAGTCAAGAGGTAAGCAACTAAGGGCTTTTTACTTGCTCCAAGCGTCCGCGCGCGTTATAATATAAAGAGAAAAAACCTTTTTGGAGGGATTATGAACGTTATCATCAGCGTTATCGGTAAGGACCGCGTCGGCATCATTAGGGACGTCAGCACCTTTCTCGCTGACCTCAGCATCAACATCATCGATATTTCGCAAACCTTGATGGGCGAGTATTTTACGATGATCATGCGCGCCAACACCGAAAAGAGTACCATGCCTATTGACAAACTGATCGTCGCGCTCCGTGAAAAGGGCGAAAGCGTCGGCTTGGACATCAACCTCCGCAGTGAAGAGATCTTCAACGCGATGCACAGGATCTAAGTTATGATAAGCGATAAAGAGATATTTGAAACGATGGGAATGGTCAGTTCCCAGCACCTTGACGTCCGTTGCATCACGATGGGTATCTCCCTCTTTGATTGTATCACGGACGATGCGGACAAAACCGCCACCCGCGTTTACGACAAGATCGCGTCCTACGCAAAGGATCTTGTTTCGGTGGGTGACAAGATTGCCACGATGTACGGCGTGCCCGTGGTGAACAAGAGGGTGTCCGTCACCCCCGTGTCCCTTGTGGGCGCGGCAAGCGGCGGCTACCAAAAGATCGCTCTCGCCATGGACAGGGCGGCGGCGGAGACCGGCATCGACTTCATCGGCGGCTATACCGCTTTGGTGCAAAAGGGCGCCACAAGCAAAGAAGCCGCGTTTTTGGAAACCATCCCCGAGGCGCTTTCCCTCACCAAGAAGGTTTGCTCTTCCGTCAACGTTGCGTCCTCTCGCGCGGGCATCAATATGGATGCCGTACGCAAGATGGGCGAGATCGTCAAAAAGGCGGCGTACCTCACCCGCAACGAGGATTCCATCGGCTGCGCCAAACTCGTGGTGTTTGCCAACGCGGTGGAGGATAACCCCTTTATGGCGGGCGCTTTCCACGGCACGGGCGAAGCGGATAAGGTCATCAACGTGGGCGTCAGCGGCCCCGGCGTGGTGAAATCCGCCTTGGAAAAGGTGGACGGCG
Source organism: Clostridia bacterium (assembly GCA_017615495.1). Classification (GTDB taxonomy): domain Bacteria; phylum Bacillota; class Clostridia; order Christensenellales; family CAG-1252; genus CAG-1252. The sequence goes on along the minus strand of JAGAAA010000108.1, from coordinate 3,235 downwards.
ATTTGACCGCCGTTGCGGAAACCGTCAAAAAGACCGCCTTCAAAGTTACCCGCGTGGGTCAGCTTGTGGCTAAGACCGCGGCGGAAATGCTTGGGGCGGAATTTGGCATCGTGGACCTTTCCTTGGCTCCTACGCCTGCCATCGGCGACAGCGTGGGCAGGATCTTGGAAGAAATGGGCTTGGAGCGCGTGGGCGCTTGCGGCACCACCGCGGCGCTTGCTCTCCTCAACGACGCCGTCAAAAAGGGCGGCATTATGGCAAGTTCGCACGTCGGCGGGCTTTCCGGCGCGTTTATCCCCGTCAGCGAGGATATCGGCATGATCGAAGCGGCTGCGATGGGCGCTCTTCCTATTGAAAAGCTGGAAGCGATGACCGCCGTTTGCAGCGTGGGCATCGATATGGTAGCTATCCCCGGCGATACCAGTGCGGAAGTGATCTCCGCCTTGATCGCGGATGAAGCGGCGATAGGCGTTGTCAACCACAAGACCACGGCTGTGCGCGTGATCCCCGTTTACGGCAAGGGCGTCGGTGACGACGTCTCGTTCGGCGGGCTTCTCGGGCGCGCGCCCATTATGCGTATCAGCGGTTATTCGCCCGAAAAGTTTATCAAGAGGGGCGGCAGGATCCCCGCGCCGCTCAGCAGCAACAAAAACTGATGCAAGCAACCAACTACAACAAACAAATGAAGGCGTTAATTGCCGAACTGCAAGAGCGAGGGGAAGTCCCTTCGCTTCTTCTTCACGTTTGTTGCGCCCCGTGCGCTTCGCACGAACTCACCTTTTTGCCCGACGTTTTTGACGTGACGGCGTTTTACTATAACCCCAACATCACCGACGACGAGGAGAGGGAAAAGCGCTATGCGGAACTGGAGCGCTTGATCAAGGAGATGTGCCCGCAAGTGGGGCTTATCGAAGGGGCGGCGGATAAGGAAAAGTTCCTCACCGCGCTAAAAGGATTGGAAAGTGCGCCCGAAGGGGGGCTCCGCTGCGCAAAGTGTTTTGCCCTCCGTTTGGAAGAGACCGCAAAGCGTGCGGCGGAGGAAGGCTTCGATTACTTTGCCACCACCTTGACCCTTTCCCCCTTGAAGAATCCGATGCTGATCAACGAGATCGGGGAAAAGATGGGGGAGAAGTACGGCGTAAAGTACCTTGCCTCCGATTTCAAAAAGGACGGCGGCTATCAGCACTCGATAGAGTTATCCAAAGAGTACGACCTTTACCGGCAGAATTACTGCGGGTGCGTGTTTAGCAAGAAAATTTAATTGGTGGCGCAACTAAGGGATTTTTGCTTGCAAGAACAACAAAAAAATAAAGATGGCAGACGCCATCTTTTTGTTTTCGTCCGTATAAAAACTATATCGGCAGCGGAGAAGGGTTGCAGATGCTAGACACGACAAAAGGCGACAAATGAGCGTACTCCTTGTACGTGATTTTGCCGCCTTGCAGTCAGAAACAACGCAGATGCGCCCTTATCCGCTGCCGATCATTCTCCGTCGGAGAGCTTGAGTAGAACTACGCCCTGTTTTGCGCCGCACACGGGGCAAATTTCGAAGGCTTCCTTTTCCGTCCATTCGTAGCCGCAGCCGCCGCACTTCCACTTGGTCTTTTCGGGCTTTTTGTACAGGGTGCCGCTTTTCATCTGTTCGTAAAGGTCGGTGAAGAGTTTTTTGTGGCAGGTTTCGATGCCGATCAGGTTGCGGAAGAGCCCCGCAATATCCTTGAACCCTTCCTCCTCCGCCGTTTTTTGATATTCGGGGTAGACGCGTTCCGCTTCGATGCCTTCGTCCTCGGCGGCAAGGCGCAGGTTTTCCGTGAGATCCCACTTTTCCTTGAAGGGGTAGCCGGATGAGATCTCCACGTTGGCGATGGGCTTTTCGGATGCGGACGAAAGATAGGTGTAGCACATTCTCGCGTGATTGAATTCGTTGTAGACGATCTTGTCGATAACTTCGGCGAGGGCGGTGTAGCCTTGTTGGCGGGCGCCGTATTCGATAAATTCGTAACGCGTGCGCGCCATGCATTCGCCTGCGAAGGCTTTGGCGAGGTTCAAATAAGTCTTGCTTTCGATGAGTTTCATATGGTCCTCCGAGTTTTTTGATACGGTGAGTTTGGACGCCGCGCCCCGGGAATATACTTTAAAACGAGACGCTTTTCACTAAAAAATTTGTCAAAACGTTTGACTTCAACAATTTAGCGTGCTAAAATGTGAATACAAAACACGAGGTGGATTTATGGATAAGATCAGAAATCAATCGGTAGAAAACTTGGTGCAAGTGGTTGCAAAAATGAATTCGGCGGATGACGTTTACAACTTCTTCTCCGACCTTTGCACGATCAAAGAATTGCAGGATATGGCGCAGCGCTTTGAGATGGCGCTCCTCTTAAAGGACGGTGCCAACTATCAAAACGTGGCGGCGCAAGTGGGCGCAAGCAGCGCCACCATCAGCCGCGTCAACCGTTGTTTGGTTTACGGCAACGGCGGGTACGAAAAGGCGATAGAGATCTTTAAGAAAGGGGAGAGCAAATGAAAATAAAGGACAGCGTATTTGAAAGCAGCGAGAGGACGGTGTTTGCTCTTCGTGAACTTTATGCGGAATACGGTTACGAATATTACCGCATGAGCAAGTTTGAGGAGTACGACTTCTACGCAAAGAACAAGGACTTCCTCGTTTCGGACAACGTTTTGACCTTTACCGACACCAACGGCAAGTTGATGGCGTTAAAGCCCGACGTCACCCTCTCCATCATCAAAGGTTGCGAGGACGCGCCCAAGGGGGTCAAAAAAGTTTACTACAGCGAAAACGTTTATCGTCCCTCCGCAAACGATTCCTTTAAGGAGATCATGCAAACGGGGTTGGAATGCTTTGGCGAGATCAGCGTAAAGGAAGTGGCGGAAGTGGTCACCCTTGCGGTAAAAAGCCTTAAAAGCATTTCGGAAGAATGCGTGTTGGATCTTTCCGACCTCAACGTGACGGACGCCTTCCTCACCAAGATAGGCGTTTCGTACGCCGACCGAGCCGCCATTGCGGAAGCGGTGGAAAGCAAAAACGCCGATCGCATCCAAGCCCTTTTGAAGGAAGCGGGCGCTTCGGAAGAAGCCCTTGCCGTGGCGGCGGTGCTTTACGGCGTGGCGGATAATTTGAGCGTTGCGATCGAAAAGCTTGAAAACATCGAGTACTTCTTCGGCGAGGATTCCGCTTTGACGGAATTCGTTTCGGTTTTGAAACTTCTTCGCG
>JAGAAA010000107.1 GCA_017615495.1 Clostridia bacterium | reverse complement strand
GGACGTTTCGGTAATGCGCACGACCCTTGCGCCGAGTATGTTCAATATCTGCGCGTCCAACTATTCCCGCGGCGTCAAAGACGCTTCCTTCTACGAGATCGGCAAGACGTATTTCCCCAAATCCCTTCCGATGACCGATACCGCCATCGAAAAGGAAACTTTGATGATTGGCGTTTACGGTGAAAAGGAAGATTTTTATTCCTTAAAGAGCGTCATCGAAGCGTTGGCGGATCGTTTTAACGTCAACGTGGATTTCGTGCCTTCAAATGAACCTTTCCTGCATCCTTATCGTCAGGCGTTTGTAAAGATCGACGGTAAGACGGCAGGATACGTGGGACAACTTCATCCCGCCGTTGCCAAAACGAGAAAGTTCGATCCGGCGCTTTATATCGCCGAGATAGACCTCGACGTCTTTATTGACAACGCCTTAGACTTCCTGCCGTTCGTACCGGTCAGCAAGTTCCCGTCCATCCAGCGCGACCTTGCGTTTGTGGTAAGCGAGGACGTTTATGCAGGCGATATGTTGAAGGCAATTTACGCAAATGGCGGCGCATACCTCCGTCAAGCGTCTATCTTTGACGTTTACACGGGCGTCGGCGTGCTTCCCGGCAAAAAGTCCATCGCATTTAACTTGCTTTTCCGCAAGGACGACGGCACTTTAGACGGCGAAGAGGTCAACAAAGCGGTGGATTCCGTTTTGACCGCCATGGCGGAAACTTTCGGCGCAAAGCTCAGAGATTAAAATGGAAATTTTAGCCCCCGCAGGAAGCATACTTGCCCTCAAAGCAGCTATCAAAGGGGGCGCAAACGCCGTTTATTTGGGGCTCGGCGAGCACAACGCGCGTATCAAAGCATCCGATTTTACTACGGATAACCTTTCCGAATGGGTGAGTTACGCTCACCTTTTTGGCGTTAAGGTCTACGTTACCTTAAACACCGCCGTCAAGGAAGAGGAACTTTCTCGCGTGGTGGAACTTGCGCGCTCCGCCGCCGCAAGCGGCGCGGACGCCTTGATCGTTTCGGACCTGGGGCTTGTAAAGGTTCTTTCGGAGATCTCCGACGTGCCGCTGCATTTATCCACGCAGGCCGGCGTGCAAAACGCTTTGGACGCCGAGGTGTTAAAAGATCTTCGCGTCAAACGCTTGATCCTTTCGCGTGAAACGCCGCTTTCCGACATTCCCGAAATTAAAAAACAGGTGGAAGAGGTGGAGATATTCGCACAGGGCGCGATCTGCGTTTCCTTTTCGGGCGGATGCCTGCTTGGTAGCAAGACGTACGGGCTCAGCGGCAACCGCGGCGTGTGCAATCAGGCCTGTCGTTTGACTTATACGGCAAAGGATGAAGAAGGGCGCGCGATAAAAACGGGCAAGCTCCTTTCGCCCAAAGATCTTTCTCTTGGTGAAAAAGTCAAGGAATTATCCGCGCTTGGCGTGGATTCCATCAAGATAGAAGGGCGCTTGAAGCGTCCCGCATACGTTTACGCCGCCGTCAAGTACTACCGCGATATTTTGGACGGTAAGGAAACAAAAGAGGACCTTTTAAACCTCTCCGAAAGTTTTAATCGCGGGTATTTTGACGGGTACACCTTGTGCAAAAGTAAGCCGCTCGTCAACGTGAAGACCTCCTCGCACGTGGGTGTTTCCATCGGCAAAGTTTTGTCCGTGGACGTCAGAAACGGTTATAAATTCGCGCGCGTCGCGTCGTCCTACGCGCTTTCAAAAGGAGATGGCGTAAAAATACTTCGCAACGGGCTGGAAGTTGGCGGCAGCGACGTTACTTCCGTCAAAGAGGAAAAGGGTGCCTACGTGATCCCCGTCAGCGACGGCGTAAAAGCGGGGGATGAACTTCGTCTAACCACCAACGCAAAAGCGGTACTCGCCGCGGAAAGAGTCAAAAATCTTCTTCCGATCACCATGACCCTCGAAGGCGGTGTCGGCGAACGCCTCACATTTACGGCGCGATGCGGCAAGGTGGCAAAAAGCGTTAAAAGCGAATCTTTAGCAAGCGCGTCCAATTCCCGGGACAACGCCGCGCTCATTGAAAAGCTTTCCAAAGTTGGCAATACCGATTTTTATATCACGAATTTTGTCGATAAAACCAAAGAGCCTATATATATTTTGACCAGCGAAGCCAACGCCTTACGGCGCGAACTGCTTGCTGCCTTGGCGTCGGAGATCGTAAAACAAAACACGCCAAGTTATCGTTTTACGGGAGAGATCGCGCTCACCAAAAGCCTGCCGCAACAAAGCGGAACGGTTTTTGAAATTGCCGACTTGACCTACAAAAAAGAATACGACGACGCAACGGCGTTCGTTTTGACGCCGGAAACCTTAAGCGCAGCCACCTTAACGGCGTTCGTGACTGCCGCAGGGGATAGGAAGTGCTATTTGCGCCTTCCGCGCATCTTGCGAAACGGGGAAATTGCGTTCTTTGAGAAGCTTCTTTCGGAAGTTAAAGGGCTTGGCGTCTTTACCGATAACTTATACGGCGTGGCGCTGGCGAGAAAGCTTCCCTGCGGGTACGTCGTCGGTTTTGGAATGAACGTCTTCAACGGCAAAACGGCGTCCTTATTTTCGGATGCGGACTTTATTTGTGCGTCAGTGGAAGACAACAGGCGGGGCAACCTCGTTTTTCGCGCCGGAAAAGTGGCTTTGATGAACTTTGCGCATTGTCCGTTTTCGGTGGCGTTCGGCTACGATTGCGCCCATTGCGGTAAAACGAGCAAGATGTTTTACGAAAACGCCGACGGTCGATATTTGGTCACGAGGCGGGTATCGGCGTCTTGCGACTTTACGATGTATGAAGACAAAGTTACCGTTTACCCCAAGCCCTACGAGGCAAAAAACCTATTTTATAGGTTTATTGGCTTGAACGATGAAGAAAAGCGTGATATGATGAAAGTTGTATCGGAGGATATCGGTGAACAAAAGCGTTAAATCTTTGGAACTTGATAAGATCCTTGCCGCCGTTGCCATGTGCGCCGGAAGCGAAAAGGGCAAGCAAATGATCCTTGAGTCGGAGCCGACGGGGGATCTTTCCGCCGTGTCCGCCCTCCAAAGCGAGACGACGGAAGCGTTTTACGCGATGAATTCCTGCAACTGCTATCCTTCTTTTGAAGTGGACGAGATCACGGAATCCCTCGTTCGCGCGAAAAAGATGTCCGTTTTGACGATGGGGGAACTGTTAAAGGTCGCCCGGTTGCTGCGTCTCACGAGGAACCTTAAAAATTCCATCGCCAAGCTCGATCCAAGCCGCGCGCCCATCGTAACCAAGATGGCAAATCAGCTGTTTTTGCAAAACACGCTTGCGGAAGACATCGATCGAAGCATCTTTTCCGAAACCGAAATGAACGATTGCGCGTCCGAAAAACTCGGCGCTATTCGTCGCGAGATCAAGCGCAACGGGGAGCGCCTACGCGCAAAACTCAATAGCTACGTTTCTACGCCCGAGTATCAAAAGGCGTTGCAGGACAACGTCATAACCATGCGCGGCGACCGCTACGTTATTCCGGTCAAAAAGGAATATAAAGGAGCTATCCACGGCTTGGTGCACGATCGTTCGGCATCCGGCGCTACCTTGTACGTGGAGCCGATGGCTATCGTGGAGATGAACAACGAACTCAAAATGCTCCTCGCCGACGAAAAAGCGGAGATAGAGCGCATTTTGCGCGAGTTTACCTCCAGGGTGGCAGTAATTTCGGATGAATTGACCGCGGATTATGAGATCATAACGTCTATGGACGTTATTTTCGCCCGCGCGTCCTACGCTTTGACGACGCACGCCACTGAGCCTATCTTAAACGCAAGAGGGTATATCAACATCAAAAAAGGGCGTCATCCTTTGATCCCGCGGGAAAAGGTCGTGCCGGTCAGTGTTTCCATCGGCAAGGATTATAATATTTTGCTGATCACCGGACCGAATACGGGCGGCAAGACCGTTTCGCTCAAGCTCGTGGGGCTTTTCGTGCTGATGACGGCTTGCGGACTGTACATCCCGGCGGAAGAGGAAAGCGAGATCTCCGTTTTCGACCACGTATTTTGCGACGTCGGCGACGAACAAAGCATCGAGCAAAGCCTCAGTACCTTCTCGTCTCATATCAAAAACATCGTGGAGATCATGGACGAGTATAGCCAAAACTCTTTGATCCTTTTAGATGAGCTTGGCGCGGGTACCGACCCGGACGAGGGCGCGGCGCTTGCCGTTTGCATCACCGAGCGCATCCGTCAAAGCGGCGCAAAAGCCATCATCACCACGCACTACGGTAAACTCAAAGAGTATTCCTACAGCACGACGGGGGTGGAGAACGCATCGATGGACTTCGATCCCGAAACCTACGAGCCAACTTTCCATTTGGTAATAGGCGTGCCGGGCACCTCAAATGCGCTGCAGATCGCCGCAAGGCTCGGTTTGAGCGCTGATATCATCGAGGAAGCAAAGGGCAAAGTCGGAGCAGACCGTGTGAATTTTGACGAAGTACTGCTTTCCGCCGATCAGGCGCGTCGCGCCGCCGAAGCGGAAAAAGACCTCGAAAAGCGCTTGAATGACGAATTAAAAGAGGAAAAGAGGGCGCTTCAGGAGGAAAAGAACAAGCTTTTCGTCCTCCGCGAGAAAATTTCCGCCACCGTTCGTTCCGAAGTAAAGCGTCGCGTTTCGGAATCACTTGAGGAAGTCAACGAGATTTTGGCGGAACTCAAAAAGCTTCTCGATAATCCGCAACCCAAGGATTATTTTGAGGCGGCAAAGCTTCGCAAACGCATCGAAGAGATCTCCAATAGGGAGGAGATCGAAGAAGAGGACATCCAGCCCGAACTCGTGGGCGGCGTTGCTGAAGTTGGGGACGAGGTCTATATCAAAAAGATAGGCAGGATAGCCCTCGTTACCGGTATTAAGCGTAACGGCGATTATATCGTCAAAGTAGGCAACTTTACCACTACGGTAAAGCATAGCGCGGCGCAAAAGGTGAAAAAGCAATGAATTACGATTACAAAGTACTGAATACCGATCCGACGATCGCGTTTGCAAAACGCTCGCTTTTGTATATCGCTATTTTGATGATCACCATATCCATCGCGTTGATCGTGCTTTTCGTTTTGTTTGAAAGGTACCTCGGCTTAGTGGCTCCCGGGATCATGATCTTTGCGTCCGCTTTGACGATCTTTTTCATCGGACGCAACGTTAGCGTCGTCGAATATCACTTTGCAAAAGACCGTTTTACGGTGTCTTACGGGCGCTTGCAAACGGAATTTCTTTACGAAAACGTTCTGGTCGAAAGAAATGCGGAAAATTCGGACTTTTTTGATAATAATATTATAAAATTGTCCTTTATTAAGAACCGCATTGTTTTGAAAAACGCATTAAACGATAATAGTTATACACCGCAAAATAAGGTGGTGACCTATCAAAACGAAGCGTATATCCTGACCCTTGACGATTATGCGCTCGCTTTGATCGGAGGAAGTAAAAATGAGCTTTAAGTATTTTGACAACGCCGCTACTACGCGGGTGGACGATGACGTCACCGCGATCGTAAACCACTTCAACCGGGAAGAATTCTTCAATCCGTCCGCAAATTATCGCTATTCGGTGGAGGCACACAACCGCATCGGCGAAGCGCGCGAGCAGATCTTGCGCCTTTTAAAAGGGCAAAACGGCACGATCTATTTTACCTCTTCGGGCACCGAAGCGGATAATCAGGCGGTTTTTTGCAGTAAAAAGAGAAAAAACTCCAACGTTTTGATCTCTGCCGTAGAGCATCCCGCCGTTTTTAACGCCGCAAACGCCTTAAAAAACATGGGTTACGAGGTCCGTATTTGCCCCGTGGACGGGTGCGGACGGGTGGATCAAGCCGCATTTGCTTCTTTGATCGATCAAAATACCTCTTTTATTTCAATAATGCACGTCAACAATGAAACGGGAGCGGTCAACGACGTTGCAAAACTCGTAAAAACGGCAAAAAGCATCAATCCCGGCGTCGTTTTCCATTCGGATGGCGTGCAAGCGTTTGGCAAAGTGCCCGTTAATCTTGCTGAACTTAACGTTGATCTATATACCGTCAGCGGGCATAAGATCGGCGCGCCCAAAGGTATCGCGGCGCTTTACGTCAAAAAGGGCGTTACCGTTGCGCCGCTATTATACGGCGGCGGGCAGGAAAACGGCGTTCGTTCCTCTACCGAAAACGTTTCCGGCATCATGGCGTTTGCCTTTGCCGCGGCAAGAGCGGTGAAGGAACTGCCGCAAAACAGCGAAAAATACCGTTCGTTTACCGCAATGCTTAAGTCTGCCTTGTCCGAAGCGGCGGAGATCAAGTATATTTCGGAAGACGGATGCTCACCGCATATCTTCACCTTTGCTTTTAAAACCGTTCGCGGCGAGGTGATGCAGCACGCCTTGGAAGCTTCCGATATTTTGGTCGGTACGGGCTCCGCGTGTTCGGCGCGTCGCGCGCATGACCGGATTCCCGCCGCGCTGGGGCTTAAGGAATACTCGGACGGCGTGGTACGTGTCAGTTTCGGACGGGAGAACACCAAGGAAGAAGTGGCGCTTTTGGCGTCCGAGCTTCTTAAAAACTATCACATTTTGAAGAAATACGTGGGGAAATAACATGGAAAAGGTAATATTATTGCGCTTTGGCGAAATTTATTTAAAAGGAAAAAATCGG
>JAGAAA010000106.1 GCA_017615495.1 Clostridia bacterium | reverse complement strand
TCGATATGGAAATGAGCTATGCCGATTGCGAGGACGTAATGGGGGTCGCCGAAGGGTTGATCCGCGAAGTGTTCGATAAACTCATCGGCGTAAAACTGCCTGAAAAGCTTCGCCGTATGCCCTATGCGGAGGCGATGGATCGCTTCGGCTCGGATAAGCCGGATACCCGTTTTGGGCTTGAACTGCAAGACGCGTCCGACCTCGTTAAGGATTGCGGTTTCTCGGTCTTTGAAAGCACCGTCGCCGCCGGTAACAAAGTTAAGTTCATCAACGCAAAAGGTCTTGCCGCCAAGTACAGCCGCAAGGAGATCGACAAACTCACCGAATTCGTCAAGGATTACGGCGCAAAAGGGCTTGCCTGGCTTGCCATCAAGGACGAGGGCGTGACCTCCTCCTTCGCCAAATTTTTGAAGGGAGGTTCTTTGGACGCCATCCTCTCCGCCGCAAACGCGGAGAAGGGAGACGTGTTGTTCTTCGTAGCGGATAAGTACGCCGTGGCTTCCGCCGCGCTCGGCGCCCTTCGTTTGAAGATCGCCAAGGATCAAGGCTTGATCCCCGCGGGCTCTTTCGACTTCTTGTGGGTCACCGAGTTCCCGCTTCTTGAGTACAGCGAAGAAGAGGGCAGATACGTCGCCATCCATCATCCCTTTACCGCGGCGATGGACGAAGACCTGCCGCTCCTTGACACCGATCCGTTGAAGGTGCGCAGCAAGGCGTACGACCTCGTTATCAACGGCGAGGAAGCGGGCGGCGGCTCCATCAGGATCCACACCCCGCAAATGCAAAGCAAGATATTCAACCTTCTCGGTTTTTCCGATCAGGACATCAAGGACCGTTTCGGTTTCTTTGTGGAAGCCTTCCGTTACGGCGCGCCCCCTCACGGCGGTCTTGCCTTCGGTCTGGATAGGTTGGTCATGCTTCTTACCGGGGCGGAAAGCATCAAGGACGTTATCGCATTCCCCAAGATGCAAAACGCTTGTTGCTTGATGAGCGACGCGCCTTCCGCCGTCGAGCCCAAGCAACTTACCGACCTTGCCATCGCGGTGACCAAAGAGGAAAAGTAATGCTGGAAGTAGGCATCGTCGAAAGCGTCAACGAAAAGCGCGGCACGGCAAAGGTGGTTTTCGACAGAAAGTCCGCCTGCGACAAGTGCGGTATGTGTTTGACCGCAAAAGGCGAAAAGATGAAGGTCTACGTCGAGGTCAAAAACACCCTCGGCGCAAAAGTTGGGGATAAAGTGGGCGTCGCCATGAACGACAAGTTCGTGCTTCGCGCCGCTTTCATCGTCTATATCATCCCCGTCGTATTGGTGGGGATAGGGCTTGCCGTCTTTCGCAAACTGAACGACTTGTTGCTTCTTATCGTCATTGGCGTAGGGTTACTCCTCGGCATTGCCATTGGCATTACGGCGGACCGTGTGATCCGCAAAAAGTCTACCTTTGCGCCCTCGATGAGCGCCATCTATCCCGCGGAGGAAGAGGCGGTCAAAGAGAATGCGAAAGAAGACGAAACGGCAGATGATTCAAACGACAAAGAATAGTCAAAACTAAAGTAAAATTCGACAAAAAGGAGATTTTTATGAACGCAGCGACTTCGGCAAATATCAACGATTTTTTGCAGGCGGATTACGCCGTGTTGGACTTTTGGGCAACGTGGTGCGGTCCTTGCCGTATGCTTTCCCCGACGGTGGAAGCACTGGCGGAAAAGTACGAAGGAAAGGTTTTATTCGGTTCGATCAACGTGGACGAAGAGGAAGCTCTCGCCGTGCGTTTCGGTATTTCGGTGATCCCGACCTTGTTCTTTCTCAAAAAGGGCGAGATCGTTCAAAAGACGGTTGGCGTAAGACCGGCTCAAGAACTTGAGAAGATCATCGAAGACATGACAAAGTAATAAACGGGCATAAGCCCGAAAAAGGATGGGGGAAAAATGATAGATTTCAAAACGATCAAGAAGCAGGATGAAGAAGTATTCGGCGCGATGGAGCGCGAGCTTACCCGTCAAAGAGGTAACCTCGAACTGATTGCGAGCGAAAACATCGTGACGCCCGCCGTTATGGCGGCAATGGGCAGTCATTTGACCAACAAGTACGCAGAGGGCTATCCCGGCAAGCGCTATTACGGCGGCTGCGTGTACGTTGACGAGGTGGAGACCCTTGCGATCGAGCGCATCAAGAAGATCTTCGGCGCGGCGTACGCAAACGTTCAACCGCACAGCGGCGCAAACGCAAACCTTGCCGTTTATTTTGCTCTTCTCGAGGTGGGCGACACCATTCTCGGTATGAACCTCGCGCACGGCGGTCACTTGACCCACGGCAGCCCGGTCAATATGTCGGGTAAAAACTACAAGATCATTCCTTACGGCGTAAAAAAGGAGACGGGCAGGATCGATTACGAAGAAGTTGAGCGTCTTGCCAAGGAAAATCATCCCAAACTGATCGTTGCGGGCGCTTCCGCTTATCCGCGTGCGATCGACTTTAAGGAGTTCCGTCGCATCGCCGACGAAGTGGGCGCTTACTTGATGGTGGATATGGCGCACATCGCCGGACTCGTTGCGGCAGGGGAGCACGAGAACCCCGTGCCGTACGCGCACGTCGTTACCACCACCACGCACAAGACCCTTCGCGGGCCTCGCGGCGGCGTGATCATGACCAACGACGAGGAGATCGCCAAGAAGATCAACAAGTCCATCTTCCCGGGCACGCAGGGCGGCCCGTTGATGCACGTCATCGCGGCTAAGGCTGTGGCGTTCGGTGAGGCTCTTACTCCCGAGTTCAAGGCATATCAACATCAGATCGTTTTGAACGCCAAGGCGATGAGCGAAAGGTTCCTCGCAAACGGCGTCAACCTCGTTTCCGGCGGTACGGACAACCACTTGATGCTCCTCGACCTTACCAGCAACCACATTACTGGTAAGGAACTCGAAACCCTTCTTGACGAAGCGCACATCACCGTCAACAAAAACGCCATCCCGTTCGATCCCGAAAAGCCCTTTGTGACCAGCGGCGTTAGGATCGGCACGCCTTCCATCACCCAACGCGGTATGAAGGAAGCGGATTGCGTTTACATAGCGGACTTGATCACCGACGTCATCAAAAACCGTGAAGAGGCGTTGCCCCGCGTGAGCAAGGCGGTTGCGGAACTTTGCAAGAAGTACCCCATCTACGAAAACGACATCCTTTACTGAGATATGAAAGCGGTTTACCTCGATCACGCAGCCACCACCCCGACGGACGAGGCGGTCGTGAGGGAGATGCTCCCTTACTTTTCCTCGTGCTTCGGCAACGCCAGCAGCCTGCACAAAGACGGGCGCGAAGCGGTTGCCGCGGTGGATCTGGCGCGTGAAAGGGTAGCCAAAGCCCTCGGCGCCGCTCCTTCCGAGATCTATTTTACCTCGGGCGGCACCGAAGCGGACAATTGGGCGATCGAAGGGCTTGCGGGAGCCAATAGCGGCAAGGGCAAGCACGTGGTCGTTTCCTCCGTCGAGCATCCCGCGGTGCTTTCCGCCGCGGGTAGACTTGAGGAAAGAGGGTTTGAAGTAACCTATCTTCCCGTTGACGAAGCGGGGCGCGTTTCGCTTGCGGACGTAAAAAAGGCGCTACGGGACGATACCGTTTTGCTTTCCGTGATGTTTGTCAACAACGAAGTGGGCGCCATTCAACCCATCAAGGAGATCGCAGGCATCGCAAAGGAAAAGGGCGTACTTTTCCACACCGACGCGGTGCAGGCGGCGGGCGTATTGCCCATCGACGTCAAAGAACTCGGCGTGGACGCGCTGACCGTTTCCGGGCACAAGTTTTACGGTCCCAAGGGCGTGGGCGCGCTTTACCTCCGCAGGGGCGTGAGAGTCAAAGGGCTCGTCGTCGGTGGGGAACAGGAGCGTTCTCTTCGTGGCGGCACCTACAACACCCCCGCGATCGTGGGGCTCGGTTTCGCGCTTGAAAAAGCGACGGAACGCTTGGCGGAAACCTTTTCCAAACTTTCTTCTCTCAAAAACTATTTCCTGAAGGAAATAGAACCCCTTGGATTTACCCGTCTTAACGGCGGGGAGCCTTTGCACCCCGGCATTGCCAACGTGTTGTTTTACGGGGTGAAAAACAGCGAACTTTTGTCCGCTTTGGATCAAGCCGGCATCGAAGCGTCCGCCGGCAGCGCTTGTTCTTCGGGCAGCGTGGAGCCTTCGCACGTGCTTACGGCGATGGGGCTTTCGGAAAAGGAAGTTCGTTCCTCTATTCGTTTTTCTTTCGGCAGGGAAAACACCTTTGAGGACCTCGATAGAGCGGTTGCCGCTCTGAATGAAATTTTGCCGAGGATCAGGAAGGAATCCGACCTTTTTAAGGCTTGTCCTTCCAAACGTAACGACTTATAAGAGAGGGCATCATGGATCTGTCTACGTTGAACAAAGAGCAACTTGAAGCGGTAAAAGCCACCGAAGGGGCGGTGCTTGTCCTTGCGGGCGCAGGAAGCGGCAAAACGCGCGTTCTGACCTATCGCGTTGCTTATTTGATCGACGAAAAGAAGGTGGACCCGCATTCCATCCTCGCCATCACCTTCACCAACAAGGCTACGAAGGAAATGAAAGAAAGGTTGGAATCCTTGCTGGGGGAGAATTCCGGCGTATGGGTATCCACGTTCCACTCGCTGTGCGCGCGCATTTTGCGTTATCACGCCCAAGAGATCGGTTACGACAAAAATTTCACGATCTACAGCGAGACCGACTGCGACCGCGTGATCAAGCGCGTGCTCGCCAACAAACATATTGAAAAACCCGGGTTTGAAACCAAGGTCGCTTTCCATATCGGAAACGCCAAGACCTATATGTTTTCTCCCGAAGAATATCGCTCCGAATGCGGCGACCGCGACGCGATGGAAATTTGCGACGTGTACGAAGCCTACGAGGAGGAACTTCAAGCGGCAAACGCAATGGACTACGACGATCTTTTGATCAAGACCTACAAGCTGTTTACCGAGCATCCCGAAAGTTTGGAATATTACGCCGACCGCTTTAAGTACATACATATCGACGAATATCAAGATACCAGCCGCTTGCAATTTAAGATCGCGGCGCTCCTTGCAAGTAAGCACGGCAACATCTTCGCCGTAGGCGACGAGGATCAAAGCATTTACGGCTGGCGCGGGGCGGATATCTCCAACATCCTCGATTTTCAAAAGGATTTCCCCAACGCGCAGATCATCAAGTTGGAGCAAAACTACCGCAGTACGCCAAACATCTTAAACGCGGCGAACGCCGTCATTGAAAACAACAAGGGCAGGTTTGGCAAAAAGCTTTGGTCGGATAAGGGGGACGGCGTCCGCGTGGAGATCTACAACGCGCAAGACGACCGCGACGAAGCGGATTACGTCGTCAGACAGATTTCGATGCTGATCCGTGAAAGAGGGTGCTCGCCCAGTGAGTTTGCCATCCTCGTCCGCATCAACGCTTTGACCAAAAAGTTTGAGGAAAAGCTTCGTTACTACCGCATCCCGTACAAGGTTTACGGCGGTTTTAAATTTTACGAGCGCAAGGAAGTCAAAAGCTTGCTCGCTTACTTCCGCGCCATCGTAAACCCGCGCGACAACGACGCCTTCCTGCGCATCATCAATACCCCCAAGAGGGGCATTGGCGACGCCGTGCTTGAGGAACTTGCCGCCCTCGCTTCGGAAAGAGAGATCACCGTTTCCGACATCTTGTTCGGGGATATGGAAGAGCAGGGCGTTTCGCCCAAAAACGCAAAGAAGCTTCGCGCCTTTAAGGAACTTTACGACAAGCTCCTTCAGGGCAGCCGCGAGATGGGGCTTGGCGAGTTTGCAAATTACGTTGCGGAAGAAGCGGGTTTCTTCCTCGCCTTCGTGGGCGACAAGGAAGAGGACGTCAGCAGGCGTGAAAACATCAATCAGTTGATCGGGGAGATCGTGGAGTTTGAAAAAGCCAATTCCGGCGCGTCGATCGAAGAGTACTTGCAATCGGTCTCCTTGATCTCCGACACCGACGAGATCCAAACGGACGATTACTTGGTGCTTTCCACCGTGCATTCGGTCAAAGGGTTGGAATTTGACACCGTTTTTGTTACCGGACTGGAAGAAAACGTCTTTCCCTCGCAGTCTTACGGCAAGTCTTTGTCTGAGATCGAGGAGGAGCGCCGCGTAATGTACGTAGCGATGACGCGCGCCAAAAAGCGCTTGTATCTTACCTCGGCAAGGTCACGCTTTATGTACGGCAGCACGCAAAACAATCCGCGCAGTCGCTTCCTTAAGGAAGCGGAGGAGAAAATTCGTCCGCCCAAGCCTGTTTCGGATTTTGGCGGCGGGTACCGTTCCTCGGGGTATGTTGAACAGCCTAAGAGAAATCGTCAGGACATTCTGCGTTCGGTCAACGGCGCGGCGGCGGACCTTTCCAACGTGCCCAAAGGCGCCATCGGCTTTAAGCTTGGCGACAAGGTAGTACATCCGCGTTACGGCGTGGGTAGGATCATACAAATCAGCGGCGACAACGCAAGCGTCGCTTTCGACGGGCTTGGCATTAAGCAATTCAACATGAAGATCGCGCCCTTCAAAAAGGGATAAGAGGTGAATTATGGGTAGAATGGAAGAACTCGTCGCGCTCCTCAACAAATACGCGAAGGAGTATTACGAACAGGATAATCCCACCGTTTCGGACGCGGAATACGACGCGCTGTACGACGAACTCGTCATGCTTGAGCAGTTCGGCGGTCTCGTCCTGCCCGATTCCCCCACGCGCAGGGTAGGCGGCAAGCCCAACGAGGGGTTCCGTCAGTTTAAGCACAAAGAGCGCCTTTACAGTTTGGATAAGACCAAGACGGTGGAAGGCGTAGGCGAGTGGATGGAAAAGCTTGCAAAAGACGGGCCCGTACCTTTGACTCTCGAATACAAATACGACGGTTTGACCTTGAATTTGAGTTATGAAAACGGCAAGCTCGTGCGCGCCTGCACCCGCGGTGACGGCGAGATAGGCGAAGAGGTCACCGAGCAGGTAAAAACCATCAAAAACGTGCCGCAAACCATTCCTTTTAAGGGTGAGATCGACGTTTCCGGCGAAGGTTTGATGCCCCTTTCTTCCCTTGAAAAGTACAATGCGGACGCCAAAGTCCCTCTCAAAAACGCCCGTAACGGCGTGGCGGGCGCCATTCGCAATTTGGACGTAGAGGAAACCGCCAGACGCGGGCTTTCTTTCTTTGCCTACAACGTGGGTTTTCATAAAGGGATCCAGTTTAATTATCAACACGAAGTACACGAATTTTTGAAGGAACAAGGCTTCAACGTCGGGGATTATTTCAAGGTGGTTTCAAGCTTTGAAGAGGTGCAGCATCTTCTTGCGGAAGCGGAGCAAAAACGTCCGACGTTGGACTTTTTGATCGACGGAATGGTGTTTAAAGCGGATTCCTTTGCTTTGCGTGAAATGCTCGGATTTACCGAGAAATTTCCTCGTTGGGCTCTTGCCTTTAAGTTTAAGGCGGAGGAGCTTTCCACGCTTGTCAAGGACGTGGTTTGGCAAGTCTCCCGCACGGGCAAACTCAACCCGCTTGCGGTGCTTGACCCCGTTGATATCGGCGGCGCCACCGTTTCCCGCGCGACCCTTTCCAACATCAGCGAGATCCGCCGCAAACAGATCCGCATCGGCGACCGCGTTTTCGTGCGTCGTTCGGGCGACGTGATCCCCGAGATCACCGGCGTGGCGGAAAAACTTCCGGACGCAAAAGAGGTGGAAAAACCTTCGGTTTGTCCCGTCTGCGGCTCCCCCGTGGTGGAGAAGGGCGTGTTCCTCTATTGTTCCAACAACGAAAACTGCGCGCCCAAGATCATTTCCAAACTCGAGCATTTCTGTTCCAAGGACGGCATGGACATCGACGGGCTTTCCGAAAAGACCATCGAGCAGTTTTATAACGAATTCGGCTTAAAGAGCGCGGACGAACTTTTCGCCCTCAAAAAGGAAGACCTCCTCGCCCTCGAAGGGTTTAAGGAAAAGAAGGCTGAAAACGTGGTTTCGGGCATCCAAAAGGCAAAAAATACCACCCTTGCCAAATTCTTGACGGCGCTTGGCGTGCCAAACGTGGGCAAAAAGGCGGCGAAGATGCTGGAACAGACCTTCGGCACCCTTGAAAACCTGATGGCGGCGTCGGTGGACGACGTGGCTTCCATCGAGGACTTCGGGCTGATCACCGCAAGTTCCATCGTGGACTTTTTCGCGGCGAAGGAAAACCGTGATTTGATCGACAAACTG
>JAGAAA010000015.1 GCA_017615495.1 Clostridia bacterium | reverse complement strand
GGGTTTTGCAAGCTGGTAATTTTAGCGCCCTGCTTGGGGATATACGGCTCGGGCACCACGAAGGTCTCGCCAAAACGGTTGTTAAAACGGATGGCAATATCACGCGTGAGCTCCAAGTGTTGTTTTTGGTCCTTGCCGACGGGCACCATATCCGCTTTGTAAAGAAGGATATCCGCCGCCATCAAGACGGGGTACGTAAGCAGCCCCGCATTGATATTATCCTCATTTTTGCGCGACTTATCCTTAAATTGGGTCATACGATCCAACTCGCCGATGTACGTCATGCAAGAGAGTATCCACGCAAGTTCGCTGTGCTGCGGCACGTGCGACTGCACGTACAAAATGCTCTTTTCGGGGTCCAAGCCGCAAGCAAGAAACTGCGCGAAGAACGAAAGCGTACGCGCGCGGAACTCCTGCGGGTCCTGCTTGACGGTCAAAGCGTGTTGGTTGGCAATGGCAAAAAGACAGTCGTTTTCCGCCTGCATCGCAAGCCAGTTTTTGACCGCGCCGATATAGTTGCCGATGGTAATGCACCCGGTGGGTTGAATTGCGCTGTAGATCCTCATGTTACTCTCCCTTCACCCTCGACAAAACTTTTTGTTTGATCTCGTCTTTTGCCAAAACGTCGGAAAAACGCTTTTCAAGCGTTTGCAAACGGTCGATGCCTTCGGGGACTTCCATACCCGTCAGGAAATGCAGTTTTTTGACCGCCTTAAAGGGGTCTGCTTCCTGGTTTTCGCCGACGGCTTCGTAAACGTCCTGCGCAAACTTATAAGGGCTTGCCGTAGACAAAATGACCGTAGGCGTTTGGTCGCCCGAAGTCAAATAATAATCGTTGTACACCGCAATCGCGACGGAAGTGTGCGGATCGACCACGTAACCGTATTCGTCAAAGGTGTTGTAGATGGTCTCCATCGTTTCGTCTTCGTCGGCAAAGCCCGCCGCGAACATCGGGATCTTGCGTTTTAAGGTAACAAGGTCCACCTTGTACTTGCCCGTTTCCTTCAACGTTGCCATCAAAGAGCCGAGCGCTTTGTCATCACGGTCCACCACCTCGAAAAGAAGCCTTTCCAAGTTGGAAGAGATCAAGATGTCCATCGAAGGCGAAATGGTCTTATGGAACTCGCGCGTGGCGTCGTACTCGCCCGAATTGAAAAAGTCGGTAAGCACGTTGTTGATGTTGGAAGCGCAAACGAGCTTGTTTACGGGGAGCCCCATACGCATGGCGTAATATCCGGCGAGGATGTCGCCGAAGTTGCCGGTGGGGACGACGAAGTCGATCTTATCCCCGAGGGTGATCTCACCGCTGGTCAAAAGATCGGCGTAGGATGAAAAGTAGTAAGCGATCTGTGGCAGGAGTCTGCCCCAATTGATGCTGTTTGCCGAGCTCATCACGTAGCCGTCTTTCGCAAGAGAGGCGCGGACGCCATCGTCGGTAAAGATCTTTTTTACGGCGGTTTGCGCGTCGTCAAAGTTGCCCTTGATGCCTGCGACGTAGGTGTTGTTGCCGCCCGTGGTGATCATTTGAAGTTTTTGCATGTAAGAAACGCCCTCGTCGGGGTAGAAGACCATGATCTCCGTCCCGTCGACGTCCTTGAACCCTTCAAGCGCCGCTTTGCCGGTATCTCCGCTGGTGGCGACGAGGACGAGGGTCTTGCCCTTCTCCCCTCTCTTTTTGCGGCATGCCGAAATGAGTTGCGGAAGCACCGTGAGCGCCAAGTCCTTAAAAGCGTAGGTCGGGCCGTGCCAAAGTTCCAAAACGTAAGCGCCGTCGTCGATCTTGGTAAGCGGGCAGGTATCCTCGCTGTCAAAACGGGAATAGGCGCGGTTTGCGATCTCAAGCAGCTCCTCGTACGTGAATTCGTCGAGGAAGCGGCTCATCACCGTCGCGGAGCGCTCCGCATAACTCATTTCACCCATCGCTTCGATCTCGGCGAGGGTGACCTGCGGGAAAGATTCGGGGACAAAAAGCCCCCCTTCCGGGCTGATGCCCATCAGGATAGCTTCGCTACCGGACACGGCGCGCGAAGCGTTTCTCGTGCTGATATACTTCATTGCCTTTGATTATTCCACCTTTTCGTTTTCGTAAGATTGCAGGAAAGTGGGGAGGGTATCCGTACTTGCGGAAAGAACGATCTCCACCGCGCTGTTTTTGCTTGCTTTAGCCACCTCGTCATAGAAGAACTGCAAGTCCGCCACCGCTTTGCCGGTGATACGGTGCGCGCCGTCGATGTACAAGATGTCGATATCGGAGTTGGAAGCCATCACGCCCTTGACAAAGCCGGCGAGTTGCTCCTCGGTGCCCACGCCGAAGTTGGTGGCGTTGATCACCCTGATATTGTAATTGAGGTCAAAGTTGTACCTATCGACGTAGGTGATGAACACGATGCTACCGGAAGTTTTTTCCACCATCGCGTTAGCTTCGTCGATAAGTTTTGCGGTCTTGCCGCTCCCCTTTGCGCCATAAACGATTCTTAACATAACGATGCCCTCCTTTGAGTATTGTTTTTATTATTATACAATAGGTAGGGACGTTTTTTTACAAAGAAAAGCAAAAAACCTGTTTTTGGGCGTCACTTACGCTTCGTACCTTTCTCCGCGATGGTGACAAAGGTCTTGTACCTCTCCTCGTCCGCCTCTCTGACAAGCTCGTCCAGCTCGTCGTCGCTCATTGCCGGAACACGACCGCTGGCGTACATCTCGTCCACCCTTGCCTTGATATGCGCGATCATCGGATCGGACTTTAGGACCTTCTCGCTCTCGGGCAAAGAATAGTGATTGTTGATCCAGTACGCAATACCGGCAAGCCCGCTGTTGTTATCCACGCAAACCGTCGGGGGACGGTTTAAGATCTTGGCGGTGTTGAAGATGTTGTAGATCTCCTCGTCCTTCATCAAGCCGTCCACGTGAACGCCGGCGCGCGTGACGTTGAAATCACGCCCGACAAACGGGGTGCGCGGCGGGATCTTGTAACCGATCTCTCTCTTGAAGTAATCGGCGATCTCGGTGATGACCGAAAGATCCATGCCGTCCGTGGTGCCTTTCAAGGAAGCGTACTCGACAGCCATCGCCTCAAGCGGACAGTTGCCCGTTCTCTCGCCGATGCCGAGGAGCGCGCAGTTGACGGCGGAACAGCCGTAAAGCCACGCGGTAGCCGCGTTGGTGACCACTTTGTAAAAGTCATTGTGGCCGTGCCACTCCATCTGCTCGCTGGGCACCTCGCCGTAACGCCACAAACCGTAAATGGTTCTCGGTACGCTTCTCGGAAGTGAAGAACCGGGATACGTGACGCCGTAACCCATCGTATCGCAAGCGCGAACTTTGATGGGGATGCCGCTCTCCTTGGAAAGTTTCATCAGCTCCCTGACGAAGGGAACCACGTAGCCGTAAGAGTCGGCGCGGGTGATATCCTCTAAGTGAGCGCGGGGCACGATGCCTCTGTCCAAAGCCTTTTTGACGATGGAAAGATATTTGTCCATCGCTTGCGCGCGGGTCAAATGCAATTTGTTGAAGATGTGGTAGTCGGAGCAGCTGACCAAGATGCCCGTCTCCTTGATGCCCATCTCTTTGACAAGCTCAAAGTCCGAATCCGTCGCGCGGATCCAGCTGGTGATCTCGGGGAACTCGTAACCGAGCTCCTGACAGGCGCGGACCGCCGCCCTATCCTTCTCGCTGTAAAGGAAGAACTCACTCTGTTTGACGATACCCTTCTTACCGCCCAAACGGTGGAGCATCTTGAAGAGGTCCACGATCTGCTCCACGGTGAAAGGCTGCATGGATTGCTGCCCGTCGCGGAAGGTGGTATCGGTGATCCACAAGGACTCCGGGGTGTTCATGGGCACGGTGAAGAAATCGAACGCCGTGCGCGGTACGTTCTCGTAATCAAAGAACTCCCTGAACAGATTGGGCTCGGCAACGTCTTGCAACGAGTAGGAATAGGTCTGCTCTTGCAATAGATGCTTGTGCGTATTGTAGAATATCATAGTGCCTCCTTCGATCAGTCCTCTTGACTGCCTTTGAGAAGTTCGTTTTGTTCGTTGAGGGCCAAGGCGTCCAGCATTTCGAGCATATCTCCGTCGAGGAATTGCTCCAAGCTGTACAGCGTCATGCCGATGCGGTGATCGGTCACTCTGCCCTGCGGGTAATTGTAGGTGCGGATACGCTCGCTGCGGTCACCGCTGCCCACCTGCGCTTTTCTCTTTTCGGCGTATTCCTTATCCGCCGCGGAACGATAGTAATCGTACAATTTCGATTTTAAGACCTTCATCGCTTTTTCTTTGTTTTTGATCTGCGATTTTTCGTCTTGGCAGGTCACCACGAGCCCCGTGGGGATATGGGTGATGCGAATGGCGCTTTCGGTCTTATTGACGTACTGACCGCCTGCGCCGCCCGCGCGATAAGTATCGATCTTGAGATCGGCGAGGTTGACGTCCGCTTCCACGTCCTCCACTTCGGGGAGAACGGCGACGGTTGCCGCAGAGGTGTGTATCCTGCCCTGCGATTCGGTCGCGGGAACGCGTTGCACGCGATGAGCGCCGCTTTCATACTTAAGCTTGCTGTACGCCCCCTTGCCGGAGATCATAAACACCGCTTCTTTTACGCCGCCGAGGTCGGTCATGTTCATATCCACCTCTTCGGTCTTCCAGCGCATTCTTTCGGCAAAGCGCATATACATACGCATCAACACCGCTCCGAACAGGCTCGCTTCTTCGCCGCCGGTGCCGGCGCGGATCTCGATGACGACGTTTTTGTCGTCGTTGGGGTCCTTGGGAAGAAGTTGTATTTTCAAGGTATCCTTGAGCTCCGCCATGCGCTTTTCGGCGTCCGCCTTTTCCTCCTCCGCGAGGGCGATAAGTTCCTTATCCGTTTCCCCTGCGAGGATGTCGTCGCATTCTTTCAAGGATTTTTCCGCCGCGAGGTAAGCGTCGTAATTGGCGACGATCTCCGACAGAGAAGAATGCTCCTTTGCCACCTTTTGCCATTCCTGTTGGTTGGCTATTACGGCGGGATCTGCGAGCTTATCGGTCAGCTCGAGATAGCGCTCTTTCATCTTTTTAAGTTTGTCAAACATTCTTGGTCACCTTCACAACGCGGTCGTGTCCTTCCAAGTCTTTTAAGACTTCCGTCTTCCCGAGAGGAGCAAACAGCGCCGTAACGCTTTGCGCTTGGTCGAAGCCGATCTCCATCAGCAACACGCCGCCCGCTTTCAGATGTTGCGCAACGGTTGCCGCAATGGCGCGGTAGCAGTCGAGACCGTCCTCGCCGCCGTCCAACGCAAGGCGCGGCTCCCTCTTGACGAAGGCGTCCAGCTTGTCCACTTCCGCCGACGGGATATAGGGCGGGTTTGCCGTAATGAGGTCAAATTCACCCTCGACGTTTTCAAATAAGTCGCTCTTTACGAGCGTGACGCTCGCATTCGTCTTCTCCACGTTCTCTTTGGCGAGAGCAAGCGCGTCTTCGCTGAGGTCGGATGCTGTGACCTTGGCGCCCGACTTCAATGCGACGGCAATGGCGATGGCGCCGCTTCCGGTGCAGATATCCAATACGGACGCGCCTTCTTTGACGCACTTCAACGCCTCTTCCACCAAAACCTCGGTATCCCCTCTGGGGATCAAGGCGCGGGGGTCGACTTTGAGATCGATGCCGTAAAAGTTCGTTTCGCCGAGGGCGTATTGCAAGGGTTCGCCGTTTTTGACGCGGAGGGCGTACGCCGCCGCCTCTTCCGCCTGCGCTTCGTCAACGCTTTCCACTTGGCTGAGCGCGCTGCGCTCCACGCCAAGCACTTTGACGAAGATCCAATCCGCAATGGCTTCGGGCTCCCCCGAATCCTTGAGGTCGGAAAGGATGCCCTTTCTGACGAGCTGATAATCCTTTTTGACGTGGAAGCGCACGGGCTCGATGGTCTCGTCCGCATCCATTTGCATCACCGTTTTAAAGGCGGTAAGCGAAACTTCGAGCATGCTGTCGTCCGGCTCCCTCGTCGTCAACTTTTGAAACCACAGACCGGGCTTTTTCAAGACGCGAACGAAGGCGTTGTCAAACTTGGCAAGCCCCTTCAATACCTCGTACGAAACGCCTGCCACGACGGGCAAAAGCGCAAGACGGGTAAGGAAGCGAAGCAAGAAGGAAGCCATCTTGCTGCCACCCCCGTCAAAGGTGGGAAGGAAGGCGCTCACAAGCACGCTGACGAACACCGTGATCACAAGGAAGCTGGTGCCACAACGATCGTGCTGGCGGGACATCCTCCTCGCGTTTTCCACCGTAAGTTCTTCCCCCTGCTCAAAGCAGGTGATAACTTTATGCTCCGCGCCGTGGTACATAAACACCCGTTTGATATCGGGCACCAGCGAAACGAGCAACAAATATCCTAACAGGACGATCATACGCACGCCGCTGACGACCAAGTTGCGCCAGACGTAATGGATGGCGCCAAAGCCGGGAATGAGTTCCAACAGCGTGACCACGCCGAGGGGAAGCGCCACGAAGAGCCCGATAGCAAACACCACGCCGAGGATCACGCCGATGACGATGGCGATGTCCATCACGCTTTTCTTGCTCTTCTCCGCAAGCCAAAGTTCAAACTTGCCGGGCTCGCCCACGTCCTCGCCGTACACTTCGGCGGAACGCATCAGCACTTTGGAGCCGATGAACATCATATAGAAAAAGTTCAAGAATCCGCGAAGCACGGGCACTTTCTTCCACCACTTTTGCTCCTCTTGGATCCTCGAAGACTCGACTTCGATCTTGCCGTCTTGCGTGCGGACTGCGGTGGCGACGCTTTTTTCGCCGCGCATCATCACGCCTTCCAACACTGCTTGACCGCCGATTTTCGATACGAACTTTCTCATACGCTCCCGCTTGGGGCTACTGCCCAAGTAACAAAAAATGCGTTGTTTGGATTCAACAACGCACTTTCGTCATTATTTATTTCTATTATAGCGGTTGTTGAACTTTTCTACCCTGCCGCCGGTATCGATGAGCTTCTGCTTGCCGGTGAAGAAGGGATGGCACTTGGAGCAGATATCGACGGAGATCACGTCGGTCTTCTTGGTAGTACCCGTTTCAAATGTATTGCCGCACGCACAGACAACAGTTGCTTTTCTGTACTCGGGATGAATGGAATCTTTCATGTTTACACCTCTTATGAATGCTTTATGTATTGTTATTATACTTATGCGCAAAGGACAAGTCAACGATTTTAGCGGGGTAATGGAAAAATATTTTGTTATTTTTTCTTAAGAAACGGGCGAACGGAGGGCAAAAAACTTTCTATCCCAGCAATGTAAAATACAGCCCGAGCGTCTTTAACATGTTTTGCACGATGAACAGAAGCGCCACCGAACACAGCGCGCCAAGCGCCGCGGAAAGAGCCACCACGACGGCGTTTTCCGAGAGGACGAGGGCGGTAACGTCGCGGTTGCTTGCGCCGGCGGCGACGAGAAGTTCCCGCTCCCTCTTTCTGTCGCGGTAAGAAGCTACGGCGGTGTTGAGGTAACCGAGGAACGCAAAGACGCAGACCAAAATTTCAAAGAGGGTAAAGACCCTGATGTACGCGACGGCAAGGTCGATCACGTAACCGAAGGCGTCTTCGGAGGTGTAGACCGCGCCTTCTAAGGCGTATTTTTCCGCGAGGTGGGAATACGCCTCCTGATTGCCCTTTGCCAAACAAACGTTGGGGGCAAGGTTCAAACGCGACAGATCGGCAAAGACCAGCGTCAGCGGCGTATCGATCAAAGATGCAAGCACGAATTCCACCCGAGTGTTTTCCACCACGAGCGCAAACTTGTCGCCGACGGAAAGCCCCATCTTCAAGGCAAGGCCGCCGCCCATCGCCGCGCCGCATCCCGAAACCCTTGTCAAAGAACTTACGTCCACGCCAAACTCAGAAGCGCGAAAAACCTCTTCGAATTCCTGCCCACGAGCGGCAAGAAGGGTAACGGTGTTTCCTTTATCCCCTTCCAGTTCGCAACGCGTTCCGACGTAAGCGAGGTAAGCGCCCGAAACGCCTTCCACCGTCTTGGTCTCCGCCGCGATGGCCGGAAGATTGTCGCTGCTTGCCGAAATGACGATATTTGCTCGAAAAAGGCTTTTAAAGGAGGAGAGTTGCCCGTTGGATTCCCCCAAAAGCGCGGCGACCCCCACCACCGCCATGATCGCGATGGCAAGCAGCCTTGCGCCCGAATGAGCGTGGCGATTGTGCTTTGCGCCGGCGGCGGCAAGATGCAACATGCCCGCCCGCGGCTTATTCGCGGTCAATTTGACGATCAAGGAAGACGCGCCTTTGACCACCAAGGGCATTACGGCAAACAACGCCGCAAGCAACGCGAGAAAAGCGAAAATGCCCACCACGAAGGCGGAAGAGATCGTAGCGAACGCCGTCCACAAAAACAGCGCGATGAAAACCGCCCCGCAAACCGCCGCGGGGAGCGCCTTGACCGCAAGCACGGGGGAGGCTTCGTGCAGCATATCGTACAGCGGCGAATAAGAAAGCCTAAGCACCGGGATCAAAGCGGAAAGCACCGAAAGCGCCACGCCGAACAGCACGCCCAGAAGAGCGCCGAGCCATCCGACCGAGAAAGAGATCACCGAGCCGGTGACCGCGCCGAAAAGCGCGCCTACGCCGTACGAGGCGCCGATGCCCAGCAACCCGCCGAGCAAACCGTAAAGCAACGCTTCCGCAAGGAGGTACCAAGTCAAGCCGGCGTTCGTGGCGCCCACGCTTTTAAAAAGAGCGGCAACGGACACCCTGTTTTTCATCACGAGGGAGACCGCCGTATAGATCAAAATAACGCCGAGCACCGCCACGATGAGGGCGATCATAAACAAGAGCGTACTTTGGTAAGAGAGGGTGACTTCAACGTTTTTCTCCTTGACGGGAGAAGCCACGTCAAATAGCGGGCACGTGGTGGAAATAGCCTCCTTTGCCTGCTCTTTGGTCACGCCGAGAGAATTCATCTTTTGGTCGGATAAATCGATAAAAAACTTATTATAAACTTGCACGCCGTCACCGAGGGATAACAGGCGCGTCGCCCCCTCTTCGGAGAGGAGCGCATCCGCTTGACGGAAGACTCCCACGGGCTTTGCCACGCCGAGGACGACAAGGGTAACGCCCTGCGCGGAGCCGTAGCGAGAAGCGGAGATGTAATCCCCCGTTTTCGCCCCTATTTTTTTGGCAAACGCCTCGGAAAGCACCACGCCCGTACGCGTTTTTTTGCTCTCACCTTCCAAAAAGGAAACCCCGTTGTATTCCGAGAGTTGTTCGGCGTCCGTCGCGTAAACTGCGGCGAAGGAGCCCTCTCCCGCTCCGAACGATGCGTAAAAGAGGTAACCGGCGTAAAGTTCGCCGTATTTTTCGCATTCCTCTTCAAGCGCGCTGTACGTCGCGCTGTCCGAAGTCAGATAATAAACGGAGTAATCCTCCGAAAGCGTGGCTTCCAGCTCGCATTCACCCGAAAGCGCGCGGTAAGAATCCTCCGCCGTCTGGCGAACGGAAGACCGCAGCGTCAGCGCCGAAACGAAAGTCGCGACGGCGATGGTCACGGTCAACACGATCATGATCGGCTCCCAGATCTTTCTTTTTAAGCCGAGAAGTAAACTTTTTAAAAAGCTCACAAAAGCGCCCCGTCCTTTATCGTGATCACGCGGTTGCCGTAGGCGGCCCCCTGCTCGCTGTGGGTGACTTGAACGATGGTCACGCCGTACTTTTTGTTGAGGTCGGACAAGAGGGTCATCACGGCGCGCGCGTTTTCGCTGTCCAAATTGCCCGTGGGCTCGTCCAAGAGGATGACCTCGGGGTCGTGGATCAAAGCGCGCAAAATGGCAGCCCTCTGCTGCTCGCCGCCGGAAAGGGTATCGGGGTAAGAATCCAACACCGAACCGAGGCGGGTGAACTCTACGAGTTCATCGAATTTTTGCTTGTAATCGGAAGGCTTCTTTTTATCCAAAACGAGGGGCAAAAGGATGTTTTCCTTCACCGTCATCGTGGGGATCAAATTAAAGAACTGATAAACGAAGCCGAGACGAGTGCGGCGCATTTTGGCAAGGTCCTTTTCGGAAAGGGAAGCGATGTCCGTGCCCCCCACCGTCACGCTGCCTGCGTCCGGGCGAAGCACGCCGCCCATAATGCCGAGGAGGGTGCTTTTTCCGCTGCCGCTCTCCCCCGTGATGGAAAGAAAATCTCCCGAATTTACGGCAAAAGACAACGAATGCAGTATCTCCCTGCCGTCAAACTGTTTGCATACTCCGGAAACAACGATATCCGACATAATTCACCTCACCAGATCGGCGTATTTTACGTTTGCCGCCCGTTCAAACGCGGCGGGCGCGGCGGAGAGAAAAACTCCGAGTTTCCCCGCGCTGGTGACCACCTCGTCAAACAAGATGGCCGTTTCGTCAAAGAAGGTAGGAAAAAGCTTTTTCATCCCGATCGGGCTGCACCCGCCGTGCACGTACCCCGTAAGCGGGAAAAGGTTCTTTTGCGGAAGCATCTCCACGCTTTTGACGCCCGCCGCCTTCGCCGCCTTTTTGAGGTCGAGCGTTTCCTTAACGGGGATGACGAAGACGTAATGAGCGAGATCCGAGCCCACCGTGACCAGCGTTTTGAAGACGGAAGACGGGTCCTTTTTGAGCATTTCCGCCGCCGCTTTTCCGTCCTCCGGTATCGCGGACAAATAAAAGGGGGTGTAAGCCTCCCCTTTCTGTTCAAGGATGCGCATCGCGTTGGTCTTTTCCGCTTTCTCCATAAATTTTATTATAATCTTTATCTATTTTTTTGTCAATCACGAGGTTAAGCGTCATATTCCTTGACTTTCCGCTTTTTTGAAGGCAAAATTATACTATGAACGTACGTCTTAACAAGGGAAAATTAGTGCGCTACGCCTTCCTGCTCGCCGCGGCGATCTTGTGGGGTTTTTCTTTCGTGGCGCAAGCGGTGGACGAGATCGCGCCCTTTACTTTTACCGCAACGAGGTCCTTGATCGGCGCCATCGTCCTCGTGCCCGTTTTTCTTGCGATGGACGCCATCCGCAAAAAGAAAGGCGGCGCCTTGGTGCCCTCCCTCGAAGAGCGCAAAAAGAGCCGCGTCACCCTCCTTTTGGGCGGGCTGGTTTGCGGCGTGGTGATCTGCGTAGCGACCAACTTGCAACAATTTGGATTATCCATGAACCTCGAAGCGGGCAAAGCCGGCTTTATTACCGCGATGTACATCGTTTTGGTGCCGGTCATCGGGCTCTTCCGCGGCAAAAAAAGCAGCGTTCTCGTTTGGGTTTCGGTGGCGCTTGCGGTGGTGGGGCTCTACTTCGTTTCGGTCAAAGGCGCTTTTACCATCAACGCGGGCGACCTCTGTTTGATCTTTTGCGCCGTGGCGTTTTCCGTGCACATCACCGTGGTGGATTACTTCGGCAACCGCGTGGACGGCGTCAAGCTCAGTTGTTTGCAGTTTTTGTTCAGCGGGATCTTTTCCGCCCTGCTCGCCTTGATCTTCGAGCGGCACAAGTTTGACGTTTCGCTCCTGCTCTCTTACTACAAGACCTTCCTGTATATGGGCATTTGCTCCTGTGGCATAGCCTATACCTTCCAGATCGTCGGGCAAAAGAACACCAACCCGACGGCGGCGTCTTTGATCATGAGTTTGGAAGCCTCCTTCTCCCTGATCTTCGGCATGATCGTCCTCGGGGAGCGTTTGACCGCGCGGGAATGGATAGGCATCGCCTTAATGGTGGTCGCCATCGTTTTGACCGAAACCAAGGAACTTTTTACCAAAACTTCCGCACCTCAAACTGCCGAAACTCCCGCCGAGCGCTCTTGACGGATGCGCGCGCGTGTGTTATAGTTAAAAGGATGAAAAAAATCGTTTGTCTTGCTTTGATCTTTGCGTTGGTCCTCGCCCTTGCGGCGGGCTTCTTTGCTTGTAAGAACAAAGAGCCCGTAGTCACGGAAAAAGACAAATACGCCCTTGCCGCCCTGGTGGTGGACGCCGTCTTCCCCGAAGGACGGGAGGATAAGGATCAGATCAAGGACGCACTCCTCACCCTTTTGGACGACGCGGAGCTTGAGGACGCCGAGATCATCTCCGTTCTTACCGATATGATAGACGAGCCGGACGACTTGGCAGCCCCCCTCCTTGACCTCAAAAACAACGAGTATTCCACAAGCCACATCGGCGTTTACCGCACCACGTTGCAAATCATCGCAAACGCCGTCAGCCCCGAGATGGCGGGCAGAGTGTTTTACGCCGCGGCAAGCAAAACGGCGGAGAGCCTGCCCTATTCTATGTCCGATTGCGAAAAGATCTCCTCGCTGTTCTTTGGCGACAACGACCTTTTTAACGTTGAACTGGACCTTTTGCAAGGACAAACATTCAGCATCAACGAAAGGCAACTCAACACCGTGATGATCACCGTCGTTTCCGCCTTACGCAAAGCGGTCGGGATCTCGGCGGAAGCCAGAACCTACCTCCGCACCCTCGCAGAGCAAGCCATCGACGGATTTTTCGCGTCAGAAAGCGCAAACCTCAGCGCCGAGACGCGCGCCGCCATCCAACAAAACAAGGAATTCTTGCTCTCGTTGACGGAGGTGTTCCTCGACAATTACGACGATATCCTCTCCTTTACGGCGGATTACTTTGCCCAAGCGGATGCAAGGCTCTTTTTGGGCCTCCCCTATGAAAAGCAGGAATGCACCACCTATTACGGCTACAGCTACGCCGGCTGGCAAAAAACGGTGATCACCAAGGAGCAATACGACGCGCGCGCAGGCGGGTATGACGAATACCTCAAGATAGACGACACCCTGAACGGCTTCACCGTAAACGGCGCCTTCGTTTCCATCTCGGATACGGACGCCGCGCTTGCGGACGGGGCTTACCGCCTGTTCACCGCTTACAAAGCGTACGCCCTTCTCAGCGAAACGCAAAAAGCCACCTTCAAGGAGGTCGTCGGCGCCTTGCTCTCCGTACTTGCGAGGGAACAGGATGCCGTGGCCGCCGTGATAGACCGCCCCTTAAGCGACACTCCGGCAACCGCCACCGTCTCCATTGACGAACTGATCTCCACCCTCCCCGCCCTATCCGCCTTTGACGCGACGGACGGCGTAAGCGAAGAGGAGCACAACTTGGCGCAAAACGCCGTTTCGGCTTTTATCGATTATCTGCACGGGTACTTCCCGAATATAATATTCTCTTTGGATTAAAAAAAAGCGCAGGCGATTGCCTGCGTTTTTTTACTTTACGTTTAGCACTTGATCAGTATCTTCAAATAATTGTTTTCGCTGTCGATGGACTCGGTAAAGGCGCTTGGCGCGGCAAGGAAGTCCACCGTCTTATCCGCAATGCCATCCACGCGCACCACCTCGTTTGCGAGGAGGTTGATGGCGGAGTTCATATCCGCGGCGCCGTTGTTGATGCCGATAACGGAAAGCTGCCTGCCCATGATGGCGGAGATATCCGCGTTGAGCTTGCTGACAAAGCTGTCGTACCCGACGATGCCCACTTTGCCCCCTTCCGCCGTCAAGGAAAAGGCAAGTTGCGGTTGTTGCGCGGAGCGGCATTCAAAGACGGTGCAATCCGCCATTTTGCCGCAGGTGATCTGACGTATCCTGCGAGCCGCATCCTGCTTGGAGGAGTTGATGCGGTAATAAACGCCAAAGGACGCCGCCTCCTGAAGCTTCTTTTCAGAGCGGTCCACGATGATGGGTATCGCCTGATAATAGATGGCAAGTTGCGCGAAGATGAGGCCCAAAGCGTTGGCGCCCAAGATGGCGACGTACTGCTCGTGCTTGAGGTCAAGCTTGTCCATAAGCCCCGCCGCGATGCTGATATACTCGGCAAAGACGCCCATATCCTCGGTGATGCTTTCCGGCAAGGCGTAAACGTCGCTTTCGGGCAAAACCACGTAATCCGCTAAATACCCGTCCATGTCCAAACCGCGGGTATAGAGCCTGCCCTTTTCATCCTTCATATAGGGCGAAAGGAGCACTCGCTCCCCTTTGCGGAAGCTACTGCCCTCGTTGACCTCGCTGATGACCGCCGTGGCGATACGCCCCGGGACGATGGGGAGAGAAACGTCGGTTTGACCTTCGTAAACGGCGATGTCCGCGCTGGTAAGACCAAGCTTGGTCACCTTAACTTTTACGTATCCGGGACGAAGTTCGCCCTGCTCGTCTTCCATAGAGAGCGTCTTCGGTCCAACAATTTTCCAAACTTTCATACTGCACCTTCCTATCAAGGTAAAAATATTATACCACGTTTGCGGCGCGAAGTAAAGAAGCTCCGAGGGAATTCCGCCCCTGAACTGCTTTTTCAAATTGAAATATGGTATAATGGAGTCGCGCTCCGCAATTCCGGTTTTTTCAATACCTAACGCCAGTCGTTTTTACGAGGAGGATACGGAGCGGAGCGCATTGCGGCAAAATGCCGCATTTTTTATGTTGGCAAGGAGGGAAATTATGATTTACGTGGGGATCGACGTGGCAAAGGACAAACACGACTGCCACATAATGCGCGACGACGGCGAAGTGCTCGTGGATAACTTTACTTTTGAAAATTCCAAGACCGGGTTTGAGTTTTTTGACCGCGTCGTCAAGCAAAACAAAAGGCGCAAAGAGGAAGTTAAAGTAGGATTAGAGTATACGGGACATTACTCGCAAAACATCTTGGAACACCTAAAAACGCAACCATACGCCGTCCTCCCGCTCAACCCGTTAAAGGTCAACCTCTTTCGCAAGTCAAAATCTCTCCGAAACACAAAAACGGACAAAAGCGACGCCAGATACATTGCCGAAGTAACGGCGGAGACCGAAGTTGAAAAGCGGCGGCACGTGCTTGGCGACATCCGCGTCCTGCGATCCCTCACACGCTACCGCTACCGCGTGCAAAAGACGGTGCAATGCACCAAAAACCGCTATCGCAGGGTACTGCAATTGGTCTTTCCGGAATTTGAAAAGCATTTTAACGTCAACTATCGTAGCGCCATCGAACTGATCGGACGGTATTCCTCCCCGCGAGAAGTGCTTACGGCAAACAAAACTTCGCTCGTAAAAAACCTCGACAAAATATCTTACGGCAGGTACGGCAAGCGCGCGGACGAACTGATCGAAGCGGCAAGCACCAGCATCGGCGTCAGCAACGCGGGCGACGCCTACGAGCTCAAGCGTTTGGCAAAACTTATCGCCTTTCTTGAAGACGAACTCGTTTTGATCGAGGAAAAACTCCGCTCCATTTTGGACAAGCTCAAAAGTCCCATTCTGACCATCCCCGGCATTGGCGTCAACACCGGCGCCACCATCCTTGCGGAGATAGGCAACGTAAAGAATTTTTCCAACGACGCAAAACTGCTTGCCTTCGTGGGATGCGAGCCCACAATTTACCAATCGGGAAAGTTTGTTTTGACCCGCACGTCCATGGTGAAAAAAGGCTCGAAATATCTTAGAAACGCCATCTTCCAAGCCACAAAATCCGCCTACGTCACCGACCCCGTCATGCGCGCCTACGTGGACAGAAAACGCGCCGCGGGGAAACACTTTTTCGTTGCCCTGTCGCACGGGATGAAAAAGATGGTGCGCATCATCTTCGCCGTACTAAAAAGCGGCGCCCCTTACGCGCCGCCCATCGATACAAACAAAAACACAGCGCCCGCAAAGACGCTGTGAATCAGCTTTTAAAATTTCTATTCACCGACTCTTCTATCCTAAACAACCTCGTTTTTCCTTCCCTCTGGTGCCAACGCAGAAGGAGGTAGATACGAGGCTCGGCAAGGCATTCCCGCCGTTGGGGTCCCCGAAGAATTATTTCATTCTTTGGGGTGTTGGCGGGAGCGTACTCCTTGTACGTGATGTCGCAAAGGCGCAGACAGTAACAAAGTAGATGCCTTCTTATGCGTTGGCACCCCTAACGGCGAGCGCAACTGCTCCAAGTAGACCGGCGTCGTTCTTTAATTCAGCCGCCTTCACCTTAACACGCGGATTGATGCCCGCGCCGTACACGATGCCATTGAGCTTGCGCGAAACCTTTTTGATGAAGTAATCGCCTTGATTGCTGATGCCGCCGCCGATCAAAACCACGTCGGGACGGAAGATATTTACCAATCCGGCAAGCCCCAGCGCAACGTAATTGACGTAATCACGGATGACCTTAAGCCCCGCGGGATCGCCCGCTTTTGCCGCGTCGAAGGGAACGATGCCGCTTTTGCCGTTTTTCTTCCACAAAGCGGCAAGCAAGCTATCGGGGCGACGCGCCACCACCGCTTCGGTCTGACGAAGAAGCGCAGTTGCGGAAGCGTAAGCCTCAAAACAACCGCGGTTGCCGCAAGTGCAGGGTTCGCCCTTCATTTTGATAACGATGTGACCCCCTTCCGCGCCTGCTCCGCCCATGCCGGTGATCATCTTGCCGTTGGCGACGATGCCGGTGCCTACGCCGGTGCCGAGGGTAACGAGTACGACGTCCGAAAGGCCTTTTGCCGCGCCGAATACCGCTTCGCCAAGCGCCGCCGCGTTGGCGTCGTTGCCCACGTACACCGGGCAGGAAAGATGCTTCTTCATTTCCTTAACGATGGGAGCATGCTCCAACTTGATATTGTTGGAATAGACGATCACGCCCTTTTTACCGTCCACGGTGCCGGGGGTACCCATACCCACCGCCGCAACGTCCTTGATATCGACGCCCGCCTTAGCGGCGATCGCCTTAATGCAAGAAGCGGTCTGTTCCGCCATCTCGGCGCAAGTGATCGCGTCCTTGGTCACGAAACTGTCTTTGATGAGAATTTTGCCATCTTCCGTCGCAAGGCAGCACTTGATGCTCATGCCTCCGACGTCTACGCCCGCATAGATCATAAAAACCTCTTAGTTGATAAATTCTTCGTAAATGGCGTTGATCGCCCTTTCGTAATCCTCGCCCGCAACAGCGACGATGATGTTAAGTTCGCTGGAGCCCTGGTCGATCATCTTGATGTTGACCCCCACGCGGGAAAGCGCGGTAAACAAACGGGACGCCGTGCCCGGCTTATACGCCATACCGTGGCCCACGGTGGCGATCAAAGCGAGGTCGGATTGGATCTCCAAACGGTCGGGACTGACCGCCTCGCGGATGCCGCCCACCAAGTCTTGCAACTTGCCGCCGATCTCGGTATCCGCAATGATCAAGGTCATCGTATCGATGCCGCTGGGCAGGTGCTCGAAACTCATGTTGAGGTTTTCCAAGACGGACAACAACTTTCTCGTAAAGCCGATCTCGTTGTTCATCATGGATTTTTCAATGAGGATGCTGACAAAGCCCTTCTTGCCCGCAATGCCGGTGATCAAGCGGTCGTGTTGCAACACGCCGGGCAAGATCATCGTGCCGGGATTGGTGGGGTCAAAGGTGTTTTTGATGTTGATGGGGATGTTTGCCTTCCTGACCGGGAAGATGCTCTCGGGATGAAGGACGTTTGCGCCCATGTAAGAAAGCTCGCGAAGTTCACGGTAAGAAAGCTCGGGGATGGGCTTGGGGTTCTCCACAATGCGGGGATCAGCGGTCAAAAAGCCGTTGACGTCCGTCCAGTTTTCGTAAATGTCCGCTTTGACCGCACGCGCTACGATGGCGCCCGAAACGTCACTGCCGCCGCGGCTGAAGGTGCGGATCTGCCCGCTGGAAGTGCTGCCGTAAAAACCGGGGATCACCACGCCGTCCGTCTTTTCGGTCAGGCGCTTACGAGCGAGGTCGTTGGTGTACTCCGCGTTGAATTGTCCGTTGTCCGCAAAGCGGATGATCTCACGCGCGTCCACGAATTCAAAGCCGAGGTACGCCGCAAGAAGCATGGCGGAAAGCCTTTCGCCCTGCGCCGCCGCAAAGTCGGGGATGGGGGAAGCGACGATGCCTTCCTCGATCTCCTTAAAGACCGAAGCAAGGTCCACCTTTTCCTCAATGCCAAGGTCCTTGGCGATGCCGATAAAGCGGTCAAACACCGGCTTCAACAAATCCGCAAGGCGCTTGCCTTTTTTGCTTTCGGAATAAGCGGTCAACAAGCTGTCCGTAATTTTGATGTCTTCCTTAAAGCGCTTGCCCGGCGCGGAAACCACGATATACTTGCGGTCATTATCCGAACGAATGATGTCCGCAACTTTCTTGATGGTTTCACCCGACGCCATGCTGCTGCCGCCGAATTTGCAAACTTTCATATCTATCTCCTTTGTTCGCTTAGTCCTCGATGATCCTACGAGCTTCTAAGTAATATCTCTTTTCTTCCGCTTCGCCCATCGAGAAGGTCTTGCGGGGGAGCGAACCGTGCTTGACCACGTAGGGGAAGAGGTCGCTCTTTTCCATCACCGGCATAAAGATAGCCACGCCGTCCTTTGCCGCCGCCACCTCCGCGAGGTTGCCGTCGCCATGGATGTAGTCCACCGAAACGCCCTCATGCGAAGCAATGTATTTGTCAATAAATTCCTGCACCGCCTTGACTGCTTCCGCCGCAACGCGCGGAACGGAAACGCCGTACATCTCGCCGCGGTAAAGGATGGAAACGTGCCCTTCGCCGGAAAGGGTCTCGGACATCTCCTTAATGAAGGGCTCGCCCGCGCCGAAGATCACGCGATGAATTGCTTCAAAGGCAAGGTCGTCGTCATACAGGTTGCCAACTTCGGCAAGGACGTAACGGGCGGGATGATGCTCCCTTTCGCTTTCGGTCAAGCCGGGCTTGATCCTCTCCCACAAAAGCTTTGCCGTCGCAACGGAATGGTTGCCGTCGCCCACTGCGAAGAGGAAGGGGGTCTCGTCGCCGTAACGGCGAAGCATGCGGTCCTTATCAGCAAGAGCGAGAAGAGCGTCCAAGATGGGCTGAGGGTCCTTCAAAAGGTAGCCCTTGACCGAGCCGCCTTTCATATTGAGTTCGGTAGAATAGAGGAGGTCGTCCTCGGTGACGCTTGCGCGAGCGCGCTCCACCACCGTCTTTTCCTCATCGTCGATCAAGATCAAAACGTGCGGCAATTCAAGAAGCGCGTTTTCACGGATGCGCAAACGGACGGGAAGCCTTTCCTTGACCGTGGCTTCGGTGGCGCGGATGGGAAGCTTGCCCGTGGTGAAATCGTACTGATCGAGGTCTAGGGCGAGAAGGATACCGGTGCGCTTGTGCCCGTAAGAAGTGATCCTCTCGGTCAAGATGACGCCGTGCACCTCCCGGAAGACCCCTTCCGAAAGATATTTTTGCATATAGGAGTTGATGCTTTGTATCCTCTCCTCCATGCTCCCTTTTTCAAGATAATACTCGGGGAAAATGATGTTGAGCGCCGAAACTTCGCCGCAATAATCTTTGAGCTGCTGCCAATACTGCCCTTGCGAAGTAAATTGGTCGCAGGCGATGACCGCCCATTTTTTCAAGTCCACGTCTTCCCTGGGCAGAAGAACGCGAGGTATTTTCACGATGTCTTTCATTATCTCTTGGTATTCCTCCCAAATTGTCTCGAATTCCTCCTGCTGAGGTCGGTGATGCCAAAGGCGGCGTCCAAAGCGTCCATCAGTTTTTCGCCGGTGATGTAGCGCTTGATATCGCCGTTTTGCACCAAGCTGATGATACCCGTCTCCTCACTGACGACGATGGTCAAAACGTCGGTTTCCTCGGTGATACCGATCGCGGCGCGGTGACGCGTGCCGAGATCCTTACTGATCGAGGGGTTTTGCGAGAGAGGAAGGAAGCACCCTGCCGCAAGGACGACGTTGTTTTTGATGATGACGGCGCCGTCGTGCAAAGGAGAGTGCGGATTGAAAATGCTTTCAAGAAGAGGAGCGGACAGAGCGCCGTTCAGGCGGATACCCGTATCCAACATATTGGAAGAAATGATGGTGGGACAAACGACGATCAAAGCGCCGATGTTGTTTTTGGAGAGGTTTTGGCACGCCTTGACGATCTCCCCCGAAGCGTAACGAAGGTCATCCTCGTCGCGACCGTTGTGAAGTTTGGCGTAGACGTTTTCCTCCGCCTGACCGCCGAACTTAGCGAACAAAAGCTTCAAATCGGATTGATAGACCACCGCGCTTGCGGCGATGAAAATAACGGCGAAGAAGCGCATGATCTCTCTTGCAAAGAAGATCGAGCGGATCTTGAAGACGGCGATCACGACGTCAAGCCCGATAAATACCAAGGTGAACAAAACGAAGAACATGCCGACGCGATAATTCTTTTTGCGGAAGAAGAACGCCATGATCGCGATCAAAAAGACCAAAATGACGACCGCGTCCACGATGGAAAGCCATCCGAAATTATCCTTTTCAAAATAGTTCATCAAAACGTCCATAAACGCCACCTCTTAACAAACTATTTTAAGTATAATATACCGCGCGAAAAAAATAAAGCGAAACGAGGTAAAAACTCGTAATCTTGCGTCAAAAGCGGAAAACGTCGTCCTCGTCGTCTTCGTCAGAAGGCGCGTCGCCGGGCTCTTCCGTACCCTTTTCCCCGTGGAATTCCTCGTAAGGAGCGGCATTTTCTCCGTTCAAATTGGGCGTCCATTCCGTGTCCCTTCTGTCCTTGCCCTGTTTGGCGTACAAGAAGATCAGGCAGAAGATCAAAAGCGCCATCCCGATAAAGGAGACAAGATAAAACGCAAGCGAATTGTTGAGCCCCACGGAGGAAGTTTCCTTCGCCGCCTTGTCGAGGGCGGGCGCGAGCCCCTCACCCGTCACGCCGCGGACGACCACGTTTGCTATGGCGGTCATTCTCTGCTTGGTTTTGTCGGGGCCGCCGTTCAAGCTATCGATGCTTTCGATAGTGTCGAGCGAAGTGCCTTCGATGTCACCCTTCCCCGCATAGCGGTAAAGACCACAATCGTAATCCCACGCGCCGCTGACGAAATTGACGGAGGGGATATCTTCCGCCATAAAGAAGCGGTTTGTACTTAACAGCCCGAGGTGGGAATAAGTGAAGGCGTCGTCCCCACCGTAAGAGAGGGAGGCTTGCTTTTTGAAAACGGGCGCCGAGAGAACGTTTGCGCCAACCTCTTGGATCACGCCGCGGAAGTAGGTTTCGTGAGCGCGCGGCAGGTCGTCCGCGTACAAATAATCGTGGTCACCCACCGCAACGCCGTCAAGGTTGACGTACAAGGCGATCTTGTCCTTTTGCACCCCGCATTCTTTGACGTTGAAATCTCCAAAGACTTCCATGCCGCCCCAAAAGGCGATGGCAACGTCGTAATCCATGGGCAGAGAGACAAGCTTGCTTGCCACGGAAAGAAGAGTGCCCACCGAAAGAGCGACCGTCCCACCGTTGCCCACGCCAAAACTATCCACCGGCTCGTACCCGCCGTAATAGCACCCGATCAAAACGCACTTGTCCTTGCCGTTGTTTTTGTAACCAACGACGTGTTGATAATCGTATGCGACCCTGCTCCCCTCGGCGTTTTCGGCATAGGTGCGGAAGGAAGGGTTTTGCACTTCGTACCCAAAGCCGGTCAGCGCCGCGGTCAAGGAAGCTGCGGCGGCGCCTTCCCCGCCGGAAAGGATATCGCGCCTTGCGTGCGCTTGGACGTACAAGGTGGCGTAATCGTAGGGAGAAGTTTCCTCCGCGACGGCGCTTGCTCCCACAAACGCAAACGAGGAGATCAACAGCGAAAAGATCAGCAAAAGCAAAAGGAACTTTTTCATCTGAGCACCTCCACGAGCGTGAGCACGAGCGAAACGACGAGGAAGATCAACGGAAGGATGATCAAGGAGTACGCTAGGGACTTTTTGTCGTAATCATGCGCGTAATGCTTTAAGAAATACCGCACGATCAAAACCAACGTGCCCCAAAGCACCAAGGTGCGCACCGCGCTCAAGATCCTCGCCAAGGAAGGGAGGAAAAGCGCGGGCAAATGCACGACGCCGCAAACCAAAAGTCCGCAGATCAAAAAGGCGTAAACCACCGCCTGAAACTCGTAAAATTGAATGGGGAAAGGATACAGCATTCCGCTCTTTCTCAAAAAGAGCGAATTGCTGATGCGGTACGAAATGAAGATCAACAGTTTGGACATCAACCCAAACAACACGACGGAGATCAATCCCACCACAACGATGAGCGTGGTATAAGAAGTACCCGTCGTATAAGCCGACGTGGACGTAACGAGCAGCATTTCGGACAACACGGCAAAAAGCATTGCCACGCCCGCCATCACGTAAACCAAGTATTTGCTTACTTTCTTAAAAAACTCAATCACTTTTTCCTCGCTTCGATCGCTTCGGCGATCGCAAGATCCATGGCGTTTTCCACGCCGATGTTGCCCGACTTAAAATCCTGCTCCAACGCGTACATCTTCATAAGTATTGCCAAAAGTTGACGCGGGGTATAATTTGCCGCCGCCCTTTTTGCCTTTTGCAACGGATAGGGTGAAACGCCAAGCGCCCCCGCAAGCATCGCATCCGGTACGTTTTTGGCAAGCTTGGTATGCAACATTAAGCGGATGTAATCGGTCAGTTTGGTAAAAAACGGCGAATATTCCGCCGGGTTCCTCGCAAGCGAGGAAAGCACTTCATACGCCCCGATATAACTGCCCCGCGCGATGGCGTCGGTGAAGTCAAACACGCGGTACGAATAGCTGGGCTCCACGTACGCGGCGACGAGGTCGTCGGTGATCTTGCCGAGGGCGATCATCTTCAACAGTTCGTTTTTGACGCGCGTCATGTTCATTTCGGTATACGAAACCAACTTGCGCGCGGCGGAATCGGTGATTTCGCCCCCCATCTCCACCG
This sequence comes from Clostridia bacterium, assembly GCA_017615495.1. Classification (GTDB taxonomy): domain Bacteria; phylum Bacillota; class Clostridia; order Christensenellales; family CAG-1252; genus CAG-1252. Next base: position 4,987 of record JAGAAA010000015.1, on the reverse strand, counting down.
CAAGGCGCACGACGTATGGCACGAGCTCCCCTTCCGAAACGGCGTCAAAGGTAAAGGCGCGTTCCCCCCTCACCTTGCCTTCGCAGTTGTAGATCAGGATCACCCCCGTAGGAGAAGGCGAACGGAGGTACTCTTCCAAGATCTTTACGTCCGCGTCTTTAAGTTTGCGGTCGCGTATCACAACGAGTTTGCGCTCCGCCATCATCGGGAAGTTTTGCACGCCGAAGACGGCGTCGTCCACCCCTTGATCGTCGCGAAGCACCTCGGTATCCAGTTCGGACGAAAGCGCCAAAAGATCCTTGTAAGCAAGCTCCGCCCAATACTTATCTTCCCCGTCGATGCGGTACAAGGGGGCAATTTCTCCCCTTGCTATTTGCGCTTTGAACTCATAGTAAAGCATTATCTTCCTTTAAAATCCGACGTGGCTACGACGTTTGCTCCGCAGGCAACGGGGCTTTCCGCAATGACGTCCCCCGTCTTTACGGCATGGTCCAAACGGAAAGACGCCGCCCAAGATAGCAAGTCGCCGATCTTATCTTTGGGGATGGGGCGGTCGGTCTTGACGCTCACCACGCCGCCGTACGTCCCTTTGAGGAGGGTGGTCACCACCCGTTCGGGATGGGTGAACTCCGCCTTGCCGTATTTTTCGCCGCGCGGGCAGCCGTTGCCCGTCACGATGACGGCTCCGTCCTTTTCTTCCACGGTGAGAGAGCAGCCCATCGGGCACATGATACAAGTGGTATTCATCATTCCTCCGTATAGATCGAGAGGTCGCCCCTGATCAAGGCTTTGTCGACCTCGACGTTTTGCATTTCGCCCGGCGCCATAACGAGCGTCTTTTTCCTCTTGACGACTTCCCCGCCGCTTTCTACGACGACAGTCCTGCCGCGGTAAACTTTGTCCACGCGGAAATAAATTTTGACCTTCCCTTCGCCTTGATGCACCTTTTGCGGGAGGGCGTAACGCACCCCGTTAGAGGGCAAAACGGAAACCGTTTCCGAAAGGGCTAGTTCTCCTTTGGAGAACTTTGCCGCCGAAGCGCCCGCCACGAAGGCTTCCTCGCTGACGTTGTCCACGAGGTCGTGCACGTGCAGTACGTTGCCCGCCGAGAAGATGCCGGGGACGGAAGTCTGACGGAACTCGTCCACCACGGCGCCCGAAGTTACGCGGCTCATCTCCACGCTCGTACCCGTCAGAAGGTCGTTTTCCGGGATCAAACCGACGGAAAGCAACAAGGTATCGCAAGGGATATACTCTTCCTTTTCAAGGAGGGGATTCATTTTTTCATCCACCGGGGCGACGTACACGCCGGTCAGGCGGTTTTTGCCCGTCACGCGGGTAACGGTGGTGGAATAGCGGAGCGGGATGTCGTAATCGTTCAAACATTGCACGATGTTGCGCTTTAAGCCGCTGCTGAACGGCATGATCTCCGCCACCAACTTAACTTTCGCCCCTTCGCTGGTCATACGGCGCGCCATGATAAGACCGATGTCTCCGCTGCCGAGGATGACCACTTCCTTGCCAACCAAATACCCTTCCACGTTGGAAAGGCGTTGCGCCATACCCGCCGTGTAAATACCTGCGGGGCGCGTGCCCGCAAGAGCGATGGCTCCCGCGCTGCGTTCCCTGCACCCCATCGCAAGCACGATGGCGCCCGCGTGAAGTTCCATCAATCCCGCCGTGGGGGAGATGGCGCGGACGACCCTGTCTTCCGTTAAGGATAAAACCATCGCTTCCAAAAAGACGGTGATGCCCTTATCGGCAAGCACCTTGTCGCGGAAGCGCTTTGCGTATTCGGGGCCGGTAAGTTCTTCCCCGAAATAATGCAAGCCAAAGCCGTTGTGTATGCATTGATTGAGAATGCCGCCCAAGCGGTCGTCACGCTCCAAAAGAGCGACCGAAGCGCCCTGTTCGCGCGCGCCGAGCGCCGCCGCCATTCCCGCGGGGCCGCCGCCGATGATCACCACGTCAAACTTTTTCATACCCGTCTTTCACCTCGTAGGGAGCGATCTCGCTGCCCTTGTCGCCCAATCTGATCTTCGAGAGAGGGATGTTGAGTTCGCGCGATAAGATCTCCATCACGCGCGGACGGCAAAAGCCGCCTTGACACCTGCCCATACCTGCGCGCACCCTGCGCTTGACCGCGTCCACCGTATGCGCGGGGAGCGGCGAGCGGATGGCTTCCAAAATTTCCCCTTCCGTAACTTTTTCGCAACGGCAAACGATCCTGCCGTAGGCAGAATCAGATGCGATCTTGTCTTCGATCTCCTCTTCCGTGGCTTTGGTCAAATGAAAGCGAGCGGGAAGCGGACGCATTTTTTCTTTCTTTATGAGCCCAAGAGCTTCTGCCGCAACGCCGGCGACGTACTCGCCTATGGCAGGGGCGGAAGTTAAGCCGGGGGAGCAAATGCCGAGGAGCATAAAGTAATTTTTGACCTTTTTGGATTCCTCAATAATGAAGTCGCTGCCGACTGCGGTGCGCGTGCCCGCATAGACGCGTATCACGGAACGCAAATTGACGCAGGGGATCAAGCGCCCGACGCCCTCTCGTACAAGCGCCAAGCCCTCCCTCGTCACTTCGTTTTCTTCCGCAACTTCGTGCGGCACCTTCCTCGAAGTAGGCCCGAGGATCACGTTGCCGTCCGCCGTGGGGGCGACCAAGATGCCCTTGCCCTTCTCATCCGGGAGGGGGAAGACCACGGTGTTTACCACCCCGGCTTCCTTGCTGTCCAAAATGTAGTAGTCGCCTACGGCGTGCGTTTCGGTGGGAGCATCCTCCCCGATGAGGGCGTTTACTTCCGAGGCGCCCGCACCCGCGGCGTTTATGACGTACGAAGCAAAGTATTCGCCTTTTTCGGTACGGACGGCAAACCCGTCCGCCGTTTTTTCAAGCGAAACGACCTTTTCTTCCAAACGGATCTCCGCCCCGTTTATAACGGCGTGATCCGCCTGCGCGATGGTAAGCTTATAAGGGGAAACCACGCCCGCTTCGGGTGCGTACAGCGCGTACGCGATCTCGGGCGAAATATTAGGTTCCAGTTCCAATATCCTTTTGCGGTCGATGACCTCCACTTTGACGCCGTTTGCCACCCCTCTTTCATAGAGCGCTTGAAGAGCGGGAAGCCCCCCCTCCCTTGCCGCCACGAGGGAGCCCGTCTTTTGGTACGGAACGTGCAATTCCGCAGTCAAAGAGGGGAACATCGCCGCGCCTTTTACGTTAAAAAGCGCCTTCTTGGTGCCCGTTTCCGCGTCGTAACCCGCGTGCACGATGCCGCTGTTGGCGCGGCTGGCGCCGGTGGCAACGTCGCTTGCTTTTTCCAAAAGAAGGGTCTTGGCTTTGTACGCGGCAAGGCTGCGGAGCACCGCCGTGCCCACAACGCCGCCGCCAATCACGATGACGTCAAATTTTTCCATAGTTATTGCTGAACGAACTTCTCCCTATAAAGCGTGATGGCTTCCTTGATGATATCCAAAGCGCGGCCCTTGCCAAAGATCTCCATCACGGTGGTCTCCTTGTGCTCAAGCTGCTTGTAAACGTTGAAGAAGTGCGCGATCTCCTGCACGATGTGCGGCGGAAGTTCCCCAACGTCGTGGTACCCGTTGTAGGTGGGGTCGTGGAAAGGCACCGCAATGATCTTGTAGTCAAAGGCGCCGCCGTCGATCATCGCCATAACGCCGATGGGGTAACATTCCACCAAGGCAAGCGGCGCGATCTGCTCGCTGCAAAGCACCAAAACGTCCAAAGGGTCCTTGTCGTCGGCGTAGGTGAGCGGGATGAAGCCGTAGTTTGCCGGATAATGCGTGGACGTATACAGCACGCGGTCCAAGATCAAGGCGCCGGATTCCTTATCCAATTCGTACTTGTTCTTGCTGCCTTTGCTGATTTCGATCACAGCGATAAAATCCTGCGGAGCGATGCGTGAAGGGTTCATATCTTTCCACAAATTCATGGGGAAAACCTCCGTTGAAAACGTTATATTTTATTTTATCACTATATTAAAGTTTTTTCAAGGGATAGAACGAGAAAGCCGCTAAAAAAACGTACCGCTCTTTTTAGAACGGTACGATAACTTGGTCAAGCCGGCGCCGGCGCTTCTCAAGGGGTATCTCATTCGTTTTTCGGAAGCTTTCGCCCCCACCGACTTTTTCTTTTGTGCTACTGAATCATATGAATCGGGGAAATGAAATGTGATGTGTTATTCTTCATCCTCCCGTATATTCCATAAAAAGAAATCTATTTTCTTTACGTCCGTCATCCATTTATAATCGGCAAAGTTATCATCAAAAAATTTGAGGCATTCTTTAGCATTGTCCGTTTTTAAATAAGCAGCATACCATTTTTGTATTTGGTCATACAAAGCGATTGCTTTCTTCAATTTCTCTTCTGGATCGGTTTCCGTTAACTTCAAACCCAAATTTTTTAAAACGAATTGATCACAGATAGGCATATTGGGATTGATTGTAGCCAACATTTTACTGGAAAAGGATGTTTCAACTGTTCCCGTCCGCCTATAAATCTCAGTAATAATATCAGCGAAAGTTAATCTTTTAGTTTTTACGCTTTCAAACAAAGAATAGAATTCTTTTTGCCAATCTTTATTTTTGCGCACCTTAAAAAAACCATTAAAATTCTTTTGATAATCCGCATTCGTTGAGACATCCGTCTTCAAAAGATCATAGATTAACTTTTTGTATTTTTCAAACTTCATACTTCTGATAACAAAATCTTTGATAGCTTTTTTCGGATCTATTGTTACCATAAATCTTTCTCCTTTGCATTTTTCTTCAGTATACCACAAGTCGTTTTCGATGTATATAGCCCGATTATAGAAAAAAGCACTCGTTCTCACGAGTGCTCTTGGTGCCGAAGGTGGGACTTGAACCCACACGTTGTCGCCAACAATGGATTTTGAGTCCATCGCGTCTGCCATTCCACCACTTCGGCTTGCTGGCTTATTATATCATATCGAAAAACCCATTGCAACTG
>JAGAAA010000105.1 GCA_017615495.1 Clostridia bacterium | reverse complement strand
TCCAAGGTGCAGGGCTTATCAAACTCAAGGTTGATGCTTTCGCTATGACCGTGGAAGACCGGCACGCGCACGGTGGTAGCCGTCACGCGAAGGTCGGGCCTGCCGAGGATCTTGCGAGTCTCGTTGATCATCTTTTCCTCTTCTTTGGTGTAACCGTTGTCGAGGAAGACGTCGATCTGTGGGATGACGTTGCCGAAGATGGGGTAGGGGAACTTTTTGGGAGCCACGCCCTCGATGCCGTCCTTCAAATCCATATAGCCTTGCACGCCGGCACCGCTGACCGCCTGATAGGTGGAGTACACCACGCGCTTGATGTGGTACTTTTCGTCAAGAGGCTTCAAAGCAAGCATCGCTTGGATGGTAGAGCAGTTGGGGTTTGCAATGATGCCGTGGTTCCAATCCACGTCGTCGGGGTTGACTTCCGGCACCACGAGGGGCACGTCCTTGTCCATACGCCATTGGCTGCTGTTATCCACCACGATGGCGCCTTGCGCGGCAAAGATGGGAGCAAACGTCTTGCTGACCGAGCCGCCCGCGCTGAACAAGGCGATGTCCACGTTGACCTTTTTGACGTTTTCCTCCGTCAGTTCGATCACGGTGTGGGGCTTGCCCATAAAGTCGATCACCTTGCCCGCGCTTTTTGCGCTTGCGAAAAGATAATAGTTTTCCACCGGGAGCTTGCGCTCGGTAAGAACTTCCAAAAATTTGTTGCCGACCATGCCCGTCGCGCCGACGACGGCGAGATTGATTTTTCTCATATTGCCTCCGTAATTTCCGACGATATCCGTCGGTTCCGCATTAAATGCTAACAAAAAAAACGGCGATTGTCAAAGAATTGACTTATATTTACTTTGATATTTTTTAATTTTAGTGTAAAATAAGGGCAGGAGTGACTATGAGCAGAGTTGATTTGTTGTTAAAGTTAACGGTTGACAGAGATCGTCGCACGAACAAGGGCGAGGTGGAACAGCATTCCGTCAAGCACGCTTTCAGCGTGTTTTCGGAGAACCTCAGCAAGATGCTTTTGATGAACCTCTTGTACGCGTTCATCTTTGCGTTGCCCTTCATCTTTTGCATTTTCGTTTGGCCCATGCTGGCAAAGAATTATTTCTTCGCCGCGGGGGACTACAACTTCATCGGGCAGGTGGGCATCGGCTACCCCGGCGTGGTGAATACGATGGCGGAAGGGTATAAGATCCTTTTTGAACATTACTTCCACGTTTATATCCCGGTGTTATCCGCATCCATCGTGCCGATGGTGTTTGGCCTTTCCGGCTTGTTCCATTGCATGCGCGGCTATATGTGGGGTGAAAACGTTCGTCCCGTCAAGAGCTTTTTCCGCGGTATCAAGAGGCTTTGGAAGCCCTTCCTCATCGTGGCGTTTGCGTTTGGCGCCTTTATGTGCGGCGTGCTGTACGGCGCGTTTTGGCACATCAGCCTGTTGAAGACGGGCGCGGCGACGGGCGGCTCCTGGACGCTCTTTGTCTTTTTGATCTTGTTCACTTGGGTGGCGGTGTCCATTTTGTACTTCCTGCTCCCCATCTTTGCTTGCTATCGCTTCTCACTTAAGGATTCTTTGAAAAACAGCTGCATCCTCTTCTTGCTCCTCTGGCCGACGGCGCTCTTTACGGCGGCGTTTTCCATCGGGCTGTTCCTGCTTTCGGCAGCGGGCTCGATCTTGAACTTTATCGTGGGCATTTTGTTCCTCGGGTTGGGCTTTGCCTTCCTCGCGGGGCTGTGGACAAGCTGCGCGCAAAAGGCGTTTGGCAACTTCATTTTGAGGCAGTTTGAAGGCGGCGCGGGTCAAATGATGGAAACTCGCCGCGGCGTGAACCCCTATAAAGAAGCCAAGAAAAAGGCGCAGGAGGGCAGCGCGGTGGCGCTTGCGGCTCGCGCAAGAGCGGAGGACGCATCCGCCGGCAAGGAAGATGCTCCGCAAGAAAAGAAGAAAAAGCAGCCCACCAAGCACATTTCGTATAAGAGGAAAAAGTAATGGACAGCATAGCCAAGGCTCTGGTTTTTGACGGGCAAGTCAAGGTGGTTGCGTTTAAAACCACCGATCTCGTAAACGAAGCGATCAAATTGCACGGTCTTTCGCCCCTTGCGGCGGAAGCTCTGGGCAAGGTTTTGTCCGTCGCCGCCTATATGTCCAACGAACTTAAGGGCGAGAAGGAAAAACTTAGCGTGCACGTGCAGGACAAGGGCGTTTTGGGCTCCATCATCGTGGCGGCGGACGCCGGCGCCAAGGTCAGGGGCTACATCCAAAACAAGGACGCCGTTTTGCCCCCGCTCGGCAACGGCAAGCAAGACCTTTTTAAGGGCATCGGCAACGAAGGCTTTATCACCGTCATCAAGGATTTGGGCTTAAAGGACCCCTACGTAGGCAAGACCGAACTCGTAAGGGGCAATCTCGAAGAGGACTTTGCTTGGTACTTTACCCGTAGCGAAGGCTCTCCGACGGCGCTTGCTCTGGAAGTTTTGATCGGCGAAGACGGCACCTGCCAGGCGGCGGGCGGCGTTTTGGTGCAACCCATGCCGGGTTGCCCGGAGCACATCCTCGTCGTGGTGGAGGACATCGTCTCTTCCTTCGCGGGCGTGGGCGAGATCTTGAAGGTCAAGGAGCCTTCAGACATTTTGAAGGATTATTTCGGTCATTTTGAGATCGAGTATTTCCCGGAAGTTACCCCGGAATATCATTGCAAGTGCAGCCGTGAGCAAATGAGCAACGCGGTCATCACCCTCGGCAGGGGGGATTCCGTCAATTTGCTGATGGAGCGCGGCGAAATCGAAGTGGTTTGCCATTTTTGCGGCAAAAAGTACGTTTTCAGCAAGCAGGACGTCATAGAGATCTGGCAAAAGTATGATCATAAAATTTGACCAAACGCCCGAAGAGTATTTTCGTTTGTCGAAACTGTCTTTCGGTAGGGGGGAGTTTGATCGCGCCCTTCTGTACTGCGAAAAAGCCGTTCGCGGCAAGGGCAGCGCAGAGTACAAAGTTTTTTGCGCGGAAATTTTGGTCTCGATGGGCCGCTTTGCGGAAGCGGCGGACGTGGCGCTTGACGTTTTGTGTTACAGTCGCAGTTTTCGCGCGGAGGTGTTTGACGTTTTGGCGCGCGCCTCGAGCGAACTGGGGCATTTTTACGAATCCTTACACTACATTGCAAAAAAAGCCCATTACGAAGGGGATGACGACACCCTTGACGCAATGGACGAAGTGATGCGGGAACTTGGCGTGGATGAAGAGGAAAAACCTGCCACCCCCGACTTTTTTGTCGTGGGCAAGGAGAAAGAGCCGCCCCTTGGCGGGGACGCCATGCTCGTGGCGAGGGCAAACTTTGCCTTGTCGCATGGGGAATACGACGAAGCCATCCGCATCGCGTCGGAGGCGCAAAAGGATTCGGAGCAGTACGCCGCCGCAATGGTGGTCTGCTTGCGCGCGTATCTTAAAAAGAAGGAAAACGATCGCGCCGTAGCGTTGGCGGAAGAGATCGTTCGCAGCGACCCCAAAAACGGCTTTGTGCTTTACGTTTTGATCGACAAGTTCAAAAAGAAGGAATACGCTCCCTTGCTTTCGGGCGTTTGCGAGGGCGGAAGCGAAATCTATTACGCCATCCTGACGGCGGAAAACTTGGAAGACCACGCCGTTGCGTGCCGTCTTTCGGAAAAGTTGGTGGAACAAAACCCCTACGTGCCGGGCGCGCATTTCGTGGCGGCGGCAACTTACCTCAACGGCGGGGACAAAATAAAGAGCGAGGACTGCTTAAAGCGACTGTTTGCCCTTTACGGCAATTACCCGCAGGACGCCTTGCTAAAAGGGTGGCGGCGGCTCAAAAAGTGCCAAGTGAACTTTCCGGGGAGGATGCCCACGGAAGTTTCGTCCGTTTTGGAGCGCTACGTTTTGAAGCAGGCGAAAAACGCCGAAAGTTTTGCGGCGCTGATGCTGACGGATGAGGAATTCCGCAACGCCGTCCGTTTGATTTTGGACGAGGGCGGGCGCCGTACGGCGGAGAAGATCATCTCCTTTTTCGGCGAGGTGCAAAGCCGCCCCGTGGACGCCTTTTTCTCGCAAATGTTGCTTCGTTACGAGGTGGACCTCATTTTGAAACGCAACGTTTTCGCCAAGCTTTACGCGCACAAAAACAAAGGTTGGCTTTACGTGGCGCAGTCGGTGGTGCCCATCCGCGTTTCTTGCGCGAAGCCGCAAAAGTTTGAAGAATGGCCGCTTCCCGTGCGCAAGGCGTACGGCGAGGTTTACGCCTTTTTGATGTGCATGACGGACGCCGATTGCGAAAAGCGTTTGATCGATTTCGCGGAGCGGGCGGCAAAGGTGGACGGCGCGGAGGACCTTTCGACGCAAACCGTCGCGGGCGCGTTTTTGTACCGCTTGCTTGCGGAGGGGCAGGTGCCTTTTGGTATCGATGCCAAAAACGAAACCGAAGCGTGCAAGTTCGTTTTGGAATTTGTGTTTGGCTTCCGCCGCGTGAACTTGGCGCGGGTGCGACTGTTGGCGGCAATTTTGGCGGATTGAACAAAGCGGCATTTACGCCGCTTTTTTTACATATCTATCACTATGAAAAGCGTTAAAAAAGTGTTTTGCACGGCGGCGCTGTTTGTGGGCTCCGTGGTGGGCGCGGGGTTTGCCACCGGGCAAGAGGTGAGCCTCTTTTTCGGGAAGGACGGCGTTTGGGGGCTGTTTCTTTCCGCGTTGTTTATGGCGGTATGCGCCTTTGCCTTTTTGCAGGCGGGGGCAAGAGGGCGGCATCTTCCTCCCCGCGTTAAAACCGTCGCGGATGCGGTGGTGAGCCTTTGTTCCTTTGCCGTATACGCCGCGATGATCGCCGCGGCGGAAGAGGTGCTTTTTGGCTTAACGGGGCAAAGAGGGCTTGCGGTTTTTCTTGCGGTGGGCATGGTTTTCCTCTCGGGGGAGAGGACGGAGGCGCTTTCGGCATTAAACCTCCTAGCCGTCCCTATGATGACGGCGATCGTGGTGCTTGTGGGTGCTAGGGCGGGCAAGGGAGTGTCGGGCGGCTTTCACCCGATTGCCGCCCTTTGTTACGGCGGGATGAACCTTTTGTTTTCCGGCGCGTTGCTTATGAAGGAAGGGGAGAACGCCACTTTTAGGGAGCGCGTAGGCGCAAGCCTCGTTTCGGGCGCCGTGATCTTTTTGATGCTCTATTTTATGCGGCGATGCGTGACGGACGGGGGCGATATGCCTTTCCTCATTGCGGCGCATAAGGACGGGCTAGGGAAGGTGGCGCAAATTTCCCTCCTGCTCGCCATCGTCACCACCATGGCAAGTTGCGCTTTTCTTTCAATCGACGGCTTGACAAGGCTCTCCGGAGATAGGATCTTTGCCGCGGGGGTGGTGACCGTCTGCGGAATTTTGATCTCCGGCTTTGGCTTTGCGAGGATCGTTAAAACAACCTATCCCGTGGTCTCTTACCTCGGGCTTGCCTTGTCGCTTTTTGTCCTCGCCGCGCCCGCGCTCGCTTTCCTCAAAAAACGCGGAGCCCAATCGGGTATTCCCATTGACAAACCGCCCCCGCATACAATATAATTCTTTCGTGACACACAAATGGAGAGTTGGCAGAGCGGTCGAATGCGGCGGTCTTGAAAACCGTTTTAGTGAAAGCTAACTGGGGTTCGAATCCCTAACTCTCCGCCAGCCAAACAAAAAAGCCCGTTCTCGGGCTTTTTTTAACTGGACTTAACGTTAGGGATTCGAACGAGAGCGTCAAGAAATCGACAGTTGATTTCTGTCGATTTTAGCGATGACCGAAGCAATGCGAAAAGCAATAACTTGATCAAAGAGCATGCTTTGAGCATTGCAAGAGCGAATCCATCTAACTCTCCGCCAAAAATCTCGGAAAGTGATTTCCGAGATTTTTTATCCAAACCGCAAGGTTTGGCATATCATCACACCTTCAGGTGTGCATATCATCAAGGGCATTGCCCTTGCATATCATCTCCCTATGCCGTGTATTACTTGCGGTTTGATGATATACAGCACATTGTGCTGATGATATACAAGCTGGCGCTTGATGATATGCACGCATTTGCGTGATGGTAAGGAATAAACGCTTTACTTTTTATAGGTGATTTTGCTCCAAAAAATAGCATATTGACAGTTGGGCTATCAAAATGGTAAAATATAGTATAACCGGATTCAATCGTGAGGTGACGTGTGGAATACTTAAAAGCACTTCAACTTGATGTAATGGTTGCATTGATAGGCATTTGCTCCTTGGTTTCTCTTTTTGCGGCTATTACCAAAGCGATATCCAAAAACAAAAAATTCGCCCTGATTCTTTTGGAATTGACGGCGGCCTTTTTGCTTCTCTTCGATCGCTTCGCTTATATCTACAGAGGTGACGTTTCCAACGTTGGATATTGGATGGTTAGGATATCCAATTTTGCGGTTTACTTTTTGAGCATCTTGTTGCTTTTTGCCTTCAATTTGTATTTGATTGATATGTTTAAAGAAAATTGGGGGATGAAAAAGGTGCCCTTCCGGCTGAAACTCGTTAAGTGGATCGCGCTTGCGGGCGTGGTGATGCTCATCGTTTCGCAGTTTACGGGGCTTTACTATACCTTTGACGCAACCAATCGTTACGTTAGGGCAAAGGCATTTATCGTGAGTTATCTGTTCCCGGTTGCCATCTTGCTGTTGCAACTTTCCGTTATCGTGCAGTATCAACGAAAATTCTCCAGCCGAATGCTCACGGGTTTAATGGTTTTTTCCGTCATCCCGTTTGTTGCCGCCATCGGGCAGGTGTTTGCTTACGGTTTTTCCTTGTCAAACATTTCGATGGGCATCACGGCGGTGATCTTTTACATCTTTGCCATCCTTGACGTTAACGAAACGGTGAGCGAATCGTACGAACGCGAAACGGAGTACTTAAAAGAACGCAAGGATCGTATGACCGTATTGCTTGACCAAACGGCGCGCGTTTTGGCGGGCGCCATCGACGCCAAGGATAAGTACACGCACGGTCACTCTTCCCGCGTGGCGCAGTACTCCAGGGCGATAGCGCAACTTGCGGGCAGGAGCGAACAAGAATGTGACGAGATCTATTACGCTGCCCTCGTGCACGACGTCGGTAAGATCGGCGTCTCCGACGCGGTTATCAACAAGAAAGGTCGCCTTACGGAAGAGGAATACGCGGAGATGAAACAGCACCCCGTCATAGGCAAAAAGATCCTCGCCGCGGCAAATCTCTCGCCCTTCTTGCAAGAAGGCGCGTATTACCATCACGAAAGATTTGACGGCAAGGGTTATCCGGAAGGAAAGAAGGGGACTGACATTCCCGAACTTGCCCGTATTATCGCGGTTGCGGATGCGTACGACGCCATGACCTCCAAGAGGAGTTATAGGGACCCGCTGCCGCAAGAAAATGTGCGGGAGGAAATCGAAAAGGGTATCAGCACGCAATTTGACCCGATCTTTGCGGAGATCATGCTTCAACTGATAGACGCGGATGCCGGATACGAGATGCGTGAAAGCTGTTGACGCACCAAAAGTCAGCAAGCGATAAATCGGTTTTATAACCATACTATTGACAAGTAATTAAAGACTTGACTATAATATAATTATCTTATGAGGGTACGTTTGCCTAAGGAGGCTTCAACGCGCTTACGTCAGCCGCAAAGAGCGGCGGGAATGCGGAAGGGTAGATTCATATGAAGAATAAAGTAAAGTCTGAAATCGGTGGTTTTACAGCGAACACTTTTATTATTCCTCTTGCAGCGGTTTTGGCTGCGATTATCGCATGCATAGCGGTTTTAACTATGAGTGTCAACAGGACGAGCACCGACCTGATTGATATTATGCAGCAAGCCAGCGACAACCAACAGCTCGCTACGCAATTGCAGGCAGGGAGCAGCATTCTTGCCGAAACTTGTTCCACTTTCATTCAGACGCCTGCGGTTGGCGCTCCCGGCAACAAGCAAGTTAACGCCGGGCCGCTCAACGCTTACGTGACGGAACTCAAGGACAACGCAAACCGTCGCGGGCCGCAGATTGCGGAGCGCTTCCGTGAAATGGGCGTTGAAAAGGAAATTCAAGATTACATCGACGCCGCCGCGGCTAGGGCGGAAAACATGCGCCGTGTGCAGGAACACGCCATTGCCCTCGTCGCCTCGGTTTATCCTTTGCCGATGGGGTTGGATTTTGACCTTATCCCTACCTACGAATTAACGGATGAGGAACTTGCTCTTTCGGCGGAAGAAAAGCTTGCCAAAGCAGGCGAGCTCATTGCCGAACGTGAATACGTGCAGGGAAGGTACTTTATTTCCGAGAACGTCGAAAGCTGCAACGAGACCGTACAATTGAATTTCAAAATCACCGCGACGGCAAGCAAAAAGCACCTTTCCGTTTTGCGTACCGCCAATTGGACGATGATCTTCCTTTTGATCGTCACCATGATATTGACCTTTATCGCCTTTTATCGTTGGATCGTCAATCCGTTGCAACAATACGCGCAGCTTATCACTTCCGATCAAATCTTAAAGAGAAAAGGCGCCGTCAGGGAGCTCCGTTCCTTGGTACTTGCGCATAACGATTTGCTTCGTCGCCGCAACAAGTTGGAAGCCATCTTGCGCGCCGCGGCGGAAACGGACGCTCTTACCGGGCTGCCCAACCGTTACAGCTTGGAGCGTTACGTTTTGGAAGTTGATGAAAAGGGAGCGGACGCTCTTGCCGTATTGTTGTTTGACGTAAACTTCCTCAAGCGCGTCAACGACACGCAGGGCCACTTGGAAGGGGACAAGTTGCTTCGCACCGCCGCGCTTTGCATCCGCGAGACTTTCTGCGGCGGCACCCTTGACAACTGCTACCGTTACGGCGGGGATGAATTTGCCGCCATTCTTAAGGATTGCTCCGAAGAGGAGGTCAAGGCAAAGATAGACCGCTTTAACAGGACGTTGGAGCGTGAGAAGATCAGCATATCCGTCGGGTACGCCTTCACCGAAGAGGTGGGCGAAGGCACCTTTAAGAAATTGATGGCAATTGCGGATAAGCGCATGTACGCGCAAAAACGCGACGCGCACAAACAGGACGAACAACTTTCGGAATAAAACCTTTGCCGCCGGCTTTCCCCGGCGGCATTTTTTTGCCCGGTGGGTTTTTGTTTCGCTTGCAAAATAAGCGGCAAATGACTATAATGATAGTGCGCATAAAATGCCCGTGTGCGTTAAAAATACATAGGCGGAGGATTTTATGATCTCAGACGAAAGACAGAAAATTTTGGCAAAAAATTTGGTGAATTATTCTTGCGAGGTGCAACCCGGCGAAAACGTGCTCATTGAGGCATCCGGCGTGCCCTATCAATTTGTTAACTTGCTGGTCAAGGAAGTTTTTGCGGCGGGAGGCTTCCCCTTCGTTTCGCTCGGCGACAACAAGATCAAGCGCGAAATTTTGAAGGGCGGCGGCGAAGAGCTCTTTAAGCGCATGGCAAAATACGACGAAATGAAAATGCGCGACATGCAAGCCTACATCGGCATCCGCGGCGGGGAAAACAGCTACGAACTTTCGGATGCAGACGGCGCGGCAATGCAGGCGTATTCCAAGTTTTACGCCCATCCCGTCCACCACGAACTGCGCGTGAAAAAGACCAAGTGGGTGATCCTTCGTTACCCCACCGAGGGCATGAGCGAGCTTGCGGGCATGAGCACCGAAGCGTACGAGGACTTTTACTTCAACGTTTGTTGCCTTGACTACAAAAAAATGGGCGAGGCGATGACGCCGCTCGTGGACCTGATGAACAAGACGGATAAGGTGCGCATCGTCGCCAAGGATACCGACCTCACCTTCTCCATCAAGGGCATCGGCGCCGTCAAGTGCAAAGGGGAGCGCAATATCCCTGACGGCGAAGTTTACACCGCGCCCGTGCAGGGCAGCATCAACGGTGTCATCCATTACAACGTGCCCTCCATTGAGGACGGCATCAAGTTTGAGGACGTGCGCCTTGTGTTCAAGGATGGCAAGATCGTGGAAGCGACCGCCAACCACACCGCCGAGGCAAACAAGATCTTTGACACCGACGAGGGCGCCCGCTACGTGGGTGAGTTCTCCTTTGGGCTCAATCCTTATATCAAAAAAGCCATCGGCGACATCCTCTTTGACGAAAAGATCTCCGGCTCCATCCACTTCACGCCGGGCTGTTGCTATGACGATGCTTACAACGGCAACATCAGCGCCGTGCACTGGGACCTTGTGCTTTGCCAAACCCCGGAATGCGGCGGCGGCGAAATCTACTTTGACGACGTGCTGATCCGCAAAGACGGCAGATTTGTGTTGCCGGAGTTAGAGTGTTTGAATCCTGAAAATTTGATTTAAGAGCAAAACAAAAAATCCGTCGCAGCCCGCGACGGATTTTTTTAGCTTGATTGATGCGTCAACCCAAAAGGGCAACCGCTAAAGCGCAATAGACAATTAAGGATACGGCGTCCACCACCGTCGTAATAAACGGGCTTGCCACGACGGCGGGGTCCAGCTTTGCCTTTTTGGCAAGGAGCGGTAGGGTGCAACCGACCAGTTTTGCCACGACCACGGTGCAGGCGAGGGCAAGCGACACCACGAAGCAGGTGAAGGGGGTATAATCGGCGTAGCCGAAGATGAGGTTATCC
>JAGAAA010000104.1 GCA_017615495.1 Clostridia bacterium | reverse complement strand
CTCGTGGTGCCGGAAGTCAACCCCGACGACGTGGATTGGAACCACGGCATCATTGCAAACCCCAACTGCAGCACCATCCAAGCGATGCTTGCTTTGAAGCCCCTTGACGAAAAGTACCACATCAAGCGCGTGGTCTATTCCACCTATCAGGCGGTCAGCGGCGCGGGCGTGCAAGGCTATATGGACCTTAAGGACGGCATCGAGGGCGTGGCTCCCAAAAAGTTCCCCTACCCCATCTTCGGCAACGTGATCCCGCAGATCGACGTCTTCCTCGACAACGGCTATACCAAGGAAGAGGAGAAGATGATCAACGAAACGAGGAAGATCCTTAATAGGCCCGACCTCCGTGTGACGGCTACCACCGTGCGCGTGCCGGTCTTCCACGGTCATAGCGAAAGCATCAACCTTGAGTTTGATAAGCCCTGCACCTTGGAGGGCATCAAAGAGGCTCTTGCCTCCTTCCCCAACGTCATCCTCGTGGACGACGACAAAAACGCCAAGTACCCGATGCCCATCTATGCGGAAAACCACGACGAAGTTTACGTCGGCCGTATCCGCTTGGACTTCAGCGTGGAAAGCGGCTGCAACCTCTTCGTCGTTGCGGACAATATCCGTAAGGGCGCGGCGACCAACGCAGTGCAGATCGCTCAACTTCTCCTTGAGAAAGGTCTTGTAAAGTAAGTGACATAAACACAAAACAAAAGCCCCTTGCGGTTTTCGCAAGGGGCTTTTTTTATCGCTGTCGGTCATTCCTTCGACGCGCGGTACAGTTCCGCCACCGTTTTCGGGGCGGCGCGCATCAGGGCGTCGTACTTGGCTTTCCATTCTTTCACCTTTTTTGCGTCGTACTTGCCGGGGAGGGATCGCGTCAGGAAGTAAGCGCGCAAAGCATAGGTAAAAGCGCCCTTCACCACCGCGAGGATGTCCTTCCTGCGGAAGGCGGAAACGATGCCGCGATAAAAGGCGCGCACGTCCACTTCCTTCATATACTTGCCGCTGTCCAAACTTGCAATAGCCACGACGCCTTTGTCAAACAGCCCGGAAGTGAACAAAAAGTCCAAGTCCTCGGGAAGCAGGCATTCTATCATCTGCCTAAAGACGTATTGCGCGGCGTGATAAGCGCCAAAATCCTTTGCGCAAAGGAGGGTGTACTTCCACAAGTTTTCCGCGGTAAAGGGCGCGTCGCCAAGCCCCCTAACCACGCTCACCAGCGCCTTGGCGGCTTTTAAGGAGATCTCTATCCCCGAGCCGCAAAAGGGCTTTGTCATAAAGGCGGCGTTGCCGATGACTGCGTACCCGTTTGCGGAAAGGACGCCCAACGGATAACGAAGCGGGACGCATTCCTTGCGGGTGGAAAGCAAGGTGCCGCCAAGGCAAGGGTTATGCGCGCGAAGGAAGGCAAGCGCCCTCTCCTTCTCCTCCGGTGAAATCTCCTTATAACTGCCGAGGAAGACGTCCACACCGTCCATATCCGGCTCGCTTTTCACCCACGCAAGCATCAGCCCCGCAGGGTACAAGTAAACGTTGGGCGCAGGGGCTTTGCCCACGTCCACGCGGGAATAAACTTCTCGGTAAGCGATGATATAATCGTTTTCACACAGCGGGTCGTTCAAACAAAAATCGTCCGGCGTTGCCCTGCGGCAAGAGGAAAACACGCCCGAGGAATCAATGACGAGGTCGGCTTCGCACCGCCCCTTATCGGTGACCACACCTTTGACCGCGCCGTCCTCGATGACAAGCGACGTCACCCTCTCCCCAAAACGAAGAGAGCAATGCGGCTCCAGGCGCGACAAAAGGAAGCGGATCAGTTTTTCCCTGTGCACGTCCAACGACTTCCCCGCGCGGTCCGGCTGCTTGATCTTGCCTTCGCCCGAGGGGGCGTAGTAATTGAGCACCTGCTTGGGAATGCAAACGTCCTCCGGCACCTTCAGTCCAACGGATGAAAAGGTCCTCGCCGCAACCGAATCGTACCACGGGTAGCCAAGATCGGGGCGCTCCCGCGCCTCAATGACCGTTACGTTGTAGCCAAGTTCGGAAAGGGGTTTGGCGGCGTACAATCCGCCTATCCCCGCACCGATGACGATGATCTTCCTCATTTGTTAAACCTCACGAAGCTTAGCCCTTGGGGCTTGATAACAGTATACCCCATTTCCCCGCCGCTTGTATATACTAATTCGCAGGGAAATCCTCTTACAAAAAAAAGCCCCCTGCGCTTTTGCAAGGGGCTTTTTGATTCAAATAACCTGTTTGTTTTTCTTTTTCCAAACGCCGGCGAAGTAAAACGCCACGGAAAGCCCCACGGCAATGAGCCAGCCGATGGGCCACGCCCACCAAATGCCGCGGGCGCCAAGATACGTGCTTGCAAGCAAGAAGGCAAAGCCCACGCGCAAGGCAAGGTCGGTGAATGTCGCCACCATAAACCAACCCATCTTTTCCGCGCCACGCAGCACGCCGTCCGCCACAAGTTTTGACGAGATGATGGCGTAGAACGGCGATACGGTTACCAAAAAGTCGTGCCCGACTTCAATTGCCGCCTTGCTGTCACGGTTTAAGAACAACAACATGATCTGCCTGTTGAAGAAAAAGTAGAGGAAGAAAAAGAGCAGCCCGATGCTTGACGCAATTACGAGCCCCCACTTAAAGCCTTCCTTAACTCTGCCCTGCTGCTCCGCCGCCAGGTTTTGCGCCGTATAGTTGCTGACGCCGTT
>JAGAAA010000103.1 GCA_017615495.1 Clostridia bacterium | reverse complement strand
CTTGACGCAAGCGAGAGTTACCGTTTGGTCGATGGTGAAAGTGACGCGTTCCCCTTTTTTGAGTCTGCGGGAAAGGCGGGCAGTGAGCGCGAGTCCGTCTTCTCCGACGTCGCTATCCGCGAGGGGGACGTCGCAAGTCACGGAGACAAGTTCCGTGCCGCCGTAACTTTCCTTGCCGTGCGGGTACGCCGCGGAAACTTTGTCCTCGGTGACCACGCGGGTCTTGTATGCGTTGGGGTAAAGTTTGAATTTGACGGCGGCAAGATCGTCCGCGGGAGAAGTCCAATCGATCTGCGTTTTGACGGTGAGGGAATCAGTCTCCGGCAAGAGTTCGGCGACGATATGATAAGAAGGGGGAGGGCAAACGCTCTCCTCCCGTTTGATCTTGCGCCCGTCGCACCCAAAGCAACAAAGGGCGAGCAAAAGGGCAAATAGCGCGGCGGCTTTTTTCATCCTTTGCGGCTGTTGACGGTGAGTTCCACGAGTTTGCCGTTTTCACGCGCGCGGAGCACCGCCTCGGGGGTGACGGGCGAACCTTCTTCCGCCACGACGGTCTCGCCGTTTAGGATGGTTTTGCGTACCGTTCTGCCAAGCAAGAAGGCGTAATCTTGCAAGAAGGTCTTTTCGCTTGCAACGGCGCTTTCTTTTGCCTCATCGGGCAGGGGATCGACGGCGATGTCAAACACCGCGGGTTGCGGCTTTGGCGCGGCGCGCTTAGAAGTCTTTTTAAACAGCGTATTTTCGTGGGCGGGGGCGCGAAGTACCAGCGTCGTTTTCCCAAAACTCAAAACGCGGCTGGGGGAGAATTCGTTTTGATCCACAGCAAGGGAAAGAACTTGCCCCGTTTGTTCATCGAAGAGGACGTCGCGGAGGCGCCCCAAAAGCACGCCGCAGGTATCGTAAACTTTTGCGCCGAGCGGGCATTCCGGGAAGACCGCCGGTTTTAGCGCCAAACGGGTTTTTACCGTCAAGGCGTCCCCTTCCCCCAAAACGCGGCGCAGGGGCAGGATCCCGGCAACGTCTTCCTCGTCGTTTGCCACTTTGTAGCCGCGGATGCGGGAGAGCTTTTCGTCGGTGAAGGCGCTTATTACCACGCCCGCGCTTTCGCCTTCCGCCACGGCGACGATCTCTTTTGCCAATATGTCGGTGATACGTTTCATAGTTACCTCGCTTGCCGAATTGATACGCTATTTATATGGGCAGGCGGTTTTTTATATGCATAAGAAGGCGGGGCGAAAACTCGTCAAAAAACGGCGTTTTTCGCGCGCGCGGCGTTCCTTCGCGCCTGCTACGTAAATTAAATTTAATGTAAAAATATAATCTTAGGTTGTTTTTCGCGCGCGAGTGTGGTAAACTATGGAAAAAGGAGGCTGACTATGGCTAACATCACGAAAGACATGCTCATTGGCGAAGCCATTCGGCAGGGGAATTCGCAAGCGATTGCGGAAGTCCTCATGAATGCGGGAATGCATTGCTTGGGTTGCGCGCTTGCTCGCGGGGAAACCGTCGAGGATGCGGCTGCCGTCCACGGTCTTGACGTCGACGAACTCGTCGAGAAGCTCAATGAGGCTGCGGAAAGCTGAGTTTAAACGGATAACCTTTGCGTTATTTGCACTGATCGTTGCATTGACGTTTGTTCAATGCATTTTTGTCGTAGGCGGGACGACGGTTGCGGAAGGCGAAAGCTACCGCGAACTCGTTTCCGACTACTTTTCTTTTAACGCGCCCACGCGCATTGCGGCGTGCGGCGACGCCTTTGCCGTGTTTGACGGCGGCAAGGTGACCGTCTTTTCGGGCAATACCAGAACGACCTTTGAAACGGGCGTTGAAAGTTGCGACAAATTGGCGCTTTCGACGGACGGAGTTTTCGTTTTGACGGGGCTTTCGGACGAGCCGCCGGCGCCTTCCATTCTTTGCTTTAACTTGGACGGCACGAGCAAAACCTACGTTATCCCTTCCGATAACGTTACCGATATCTCCGTTGCGAGCGGCAAGGTCTATACCCTCAGCGGTTTGCTCCACGTAAATGCGTACAACGTTTCGGACGGCGCTCTTGCGGAGAATTTTGATCTGCAGGGGATGGCGTTTTCGGTATATCTTGCCGCAGATGACGGCGTGATCTACTTCCGCAAATACGACGGCAAGGTCATTCAAAGGCAAAACGGCGAACTCACCGCCGCCGGCGAAGTGGGAGAAGTTGCGCTTCTTGCGGCGCACGGCGGAAAGCTCTACTACGCAAAGGACGACGAAATACGCGTCTTGGGCGAGACTGCCGCTTTGCTGCGAAGCGGGGCGGGGGATTCCGTCTTCTCTTCTGTGACCGACTTTGCCGCGGGGGGCAGCCTTTACGTTTTGGATGGTGAAAACCGCGCCGTAAAAGTGTTTGCTTACGACGGCAGGTTTGAAAAGATGATCGGCTCTTACGGCAAAGATCTCAAGCGTTTGAACGCGCCCGTCGCCGTCGCCGTAAAAGGGGAGAAGATCCTCATTGCGGATAGCCTGCGCGGCAGCGAATTTGCGGGCAGCGTCGTCCGCGCCCTCAAGGGCAGGCAAGTGGTGGCGCCCACCGACATCGCAGTGACGGACAGCGCCGTCTATCTTGCGGATAACGGCGTGCTTTACGAATACAATTCCGCCCTCGTTTTGGTAAAAGATTATCCGACGCCGTGCAGTTACGTCGTCGCATCGCCCAGCGGCACGGTCTACGCCGCGTCGGGCAAGTCGGTCTTCGTCAAGAAGGCGGGCGACTCTTCTTTCAACAAATGGCTGACCGCGGACCGTGACATCACGGGCATGAACGTGGGCATCGGCGGCAATATTTTGTACCTGCTTTCGGGCAACCGCATTTCCGCTTACGCGCAAAGCGGCGACGTGATCGGGGAACTCAACGCCGACGTGGAAGTCAACGGCTTTTCGGTGGATTACCGCGGTGACGTTTACGTAGTTTCCGGCCGCATCAAAAAGCTTTATAAGTTCGAGCGCGTTTTGGAGGGGTACGCCACCCCGCGCGTTTACGATCTTCCGGCGTCTTACGCAAGTTTTTCCGATATCGCTTTGGACGCAAACGGCTGCGCTTACGTCGTTGCGGATCATAACGTTTTGGTCTACCCCAAAACGGCTTTTTCCGTCTTCGTCAAAGAGGACGGCGCCTTTGAGGACACCGTCGCTTCCGTTGACCCGCGCTTCGTTTGCCAGGTGACCAAGGACGCCGCCATCGCGTACGCTTCGCCGGGCAACTTTGAGGATATTTCCATCATCCCCGGCGGCACCCGTTTGATGTGCTACGCCGAAGTGGAGTACCTTGGCAGCAAGTACGTGCGCGCGGAGACCGAGAAGGGCATCGCCTATTTGGCTCTTGCCGACGTGCTCGTCTTTGAGGAAGGCGCGGCGCCTTTCCGTCAGGCAAGATGCTTGCTTTCCGCCATCGGCACCAACGTGGTGGGCGTGAACGTTTACAAAGAGCCCTCGTATCTTGAAATAACCAAGGGGACGGAGCCGTTACTTGCCGCCCTTGGCAAAGAGGACGTTATGACCGTGCTTTCCGTGGTGGCGGTAAACGCCTCGGGCGAGGACGTTTGGGGCTTTTATCGCGTGGAATTCAACGGCGTGGTCGGCTACGTGCGCGCGGACGAAGTGGTCTCGCCGGACGATGACCCGCAACCCGCGCCGAAAACGTACGAAGTTCAAATCAAATCGGACGGGCTCGGAAAGACCGTAGCCGTCTATAAAGAGGCCAGCACGGACAGCGAGATCGTCGCTTCGCTTTCGGACGGAAGCAAGATCAAGGCGCTGGAGCCCCTCGACAATGAAAAGCAATTTACAATGGTGCTTTACGAAGGAGAAGTTTGTTACGTTCTGACCGCAAACCTCGGGCAGGGCGGACTCTCCGGCGGACAGGTGCTCGCCATCGTTTTGACGGTGGTGGCGGCGGTGGGCAGCGTGCTCACCATCCTGATCCTGCGAGCGAACAAGAAGCACAAAAGGAATCAAAAGGAGTAATTATGGGAAAGAACAACAGGCATTGGCACAAGAGACCCAACCGTCCCGCGTCGGATTATAAACCTCCCTATTCGGAAGACGTTTTGAATATGTCGGTGGAGGGGCTCAACCTCTCTGCGGAAACGCTGGAAGTTTTGCAAAAGGGCGGCGTTTTGACCGTCGGCAACATCGTATCCCGTCGCAAAAACGAGATGTACAAGGTGCAAAACTTCAACAAAAAGAGGTTGTTTGAAGTGGTGAACGCCATTTCGCCGCTGGGCGTGGATTTCCGTCCCGACGACGCTCCCGCCGCGCAAGGAAAACCGCAACAACAGCAGGGGCAGGCGGAAAACCGTCCTCGTAAAGAGGAAAACGTCGGTAGGCAAAACGATCGCAGACAAAACGACAAACGGCAGGAAAAACCGCGCGACGACCGCCATCAGGCGGACGCGCGCAGAAACGGCGGTAACGAGCCGCGCAGGGAAATGCGAGAGGAGCGCCGCGACCAACGCGACAACCGCCAGCAAGACAACAAAAAGAACAACAAAGGCAAGCAGGATAATTCGGTGGATTTTTCCAAGATCTTCCCGCGCGAACCTTTGGTGCATTCCCCGCGCATAGAGCCGGAGAAGGACATCTTCACCAAGTTCCAGCGCGCGGGCAAATGGGGCTTTAAGGACGAAAACGGCAAAGAGGTCATCCCCCCGATCTATACCGAAGCGCTCCCCTTTAAAGAGGATATGGCGGCGGTGGAAATGAACGGGTTGTTTGGGTATATCAACCGTGAAAACGTCCTCGTCATCCCCTATAAGTACGATACGGCGGGCAGCTTCTCCGAAGGGTGGGCAAACGTTACCCTCGGTGAAAAATGCGGTTACGTCGACAAAACGGGCAAAGAGACCGTCCCCTTTATTTACGACGCGGCAACTCCCTTTACGGGCGAGGGCTACGGCAGGGTGAAGAAGGACGGCAGATGGGGCAACATCCGCAAGGATGGCGAAGTCACTTGGCAGTGACGCTTAAATAAGGAAGTTATAGCCGCGAATCGCGACGAAAGGAGGCACATATGAGTGAAATTTTGGAAGAAGAAACGTTGGAAAAAGTTGAAGAAGAAAAGCTTCTTGTTATCCACAATCTTAAAAAGAAATATCTTAACGCAAAGCGTTATTCTATAAATGACCTGACGTTGGAACTTAAAGCGGGCGAGATCTTCGGATTCCTCGGACAAAACGGCGCCGGTAAATCCACGACCATCAAGTGTATTACGGGCATCCATCCTTACGACGAGGGCGAGATCATCATTTGCGGCCACGACATGAAAAAGGACCCGATCGGCGCCAAAAAGAACATCGGTTACGTGCCGGATAACCACTCGGTCTACGAAAAGTTGACGGGCAGAGAGTACGTCAACTATATTGCGGACTTGTACGGCGTGTCCCTTGAGGAAAGGGAAGAGCGCATGAACCGCTATTTGAAGATGTTCAAGATCAGTTTTGCCGTGGACAGACAGATCAAAGGCTATTCGCACGGTATGAAACAAAAGATCTGTATCATTGCCGCGTTGATACATAACCCGCGTTTGTGGGTGTTGGACGAACCGATGGTCGGTTTGGACCCGCAGTCGATGTTTGACATCATCGACGAGATGAAGGCGCACACCGCCGCGGGCAACACCGTTTTCTTCTCCTCGCACAATATAGACCTCGTTTCAAAGCTTTGCGACCGCGTGGCGATCATTCACGACGGTGAGCTTAAGAGGCTTATCAATTTGCACGAAAAAGGCACGCGCGAAACGCTTGAGCAGGTGTTCCGTAGCTTGACGATGGCGGAGAACAAGGCATGAAAGAATTTAAAACGTTGTTTCGCCTTGAGCTAAAATCTCGTTTTGGCACGAAAGGCACGGGGAAGCCGTTTTTTACGGTACTCAAAATAGGCGTCGTGTTGGCGCTGGTCGCTCTCGTTTACGCGGCGTATATCTTTGGTATAAAGCAACTTGTCGCAATGTTCCATCTCTATGAGATGAGCACCGAGTTTCTCGTGTTGTTC
Source organism: Clostridia bacterium (assembly GCA_017615495.1). Lineage (GTDB taxonomy): Bacteria > Bacillota > Clostridia > Christensenellales > CAG-1252 > CAG-1252. Next base: position 14,002 of record JAGAAA010000103.1, on the reverse strand, counting down.
ATCGCATTGTCGCAGTTGATATTGACGTTGTTCGGCATCAGTTCTGTCATAAAGAACCTATTCAGAAGCGGCGATAACGAGCTGTTGATGCGCTTCCCGGTCACGCCGGGCGCCGTCTTTGCTTCCAAGATCGCGGTGTTTATCCTTTATCAGATCATTTTCACCCTCGTCGTGGAATTGCCGGTCTTCATCATCTTCGGCATTTCAACGGCGCAAGCGTGGAGTTACTACGCGCTCCTTCCCGTCGTGCTTATTTTCTCCATCGTTTTGCCGCTTTCCATCGCTAATTTGCTGGCGATCCCCGTCATGCAGATCAGCGCGCGTACGAGGAACATGTTTACCTTGTCCCTCCTCGTTTCGGTCATTATGGTGGCGGTCGGATTTGCGATCTATATGCACGTCATTCAGGGCGTCGTGGACTACATGAAGGAAGAAGCGATGAGCTTTTTCAGTAAGGAAACGATGGGCATCGTTTCGGAAGCCGCAAAGTACATTTATCCTTCCAACTGGTTTGCGTATATGCTGATAGGCAAATGGCGCTTGGGCGCAAGTTTGCTTTCTCTTGCGGTGGTGGCGATCTTTGCCGTCGGCGCGTTCATCTTGAACAAAAAGCATTACCTCAGCACCATTTTGCGTGATATCGAGGGGAGCGGCGCTACTTTTACGATGGTCACCAAAAACAAGGTAAGAACGCCCACGTGGGCAACCTTCCGCAGGGAGTTTTTGGATATCTTCCGCAGTAGCAACTACAGTTTCCAATATCTCTGTATGGCAGTGGCGGCGCCCGTGATGGTCTACTACTGCAACAAGCTTGCCGCAAGCATGGGTGAAAACACCATCGGCGCGGTCATCGTGCCGGCGCTTGCTTTGATGGTCATGCTTATTTTCTGCGCCATCATCCTTTCCTTCGCGGCGTCTTCCGTTTCGCGTGAAGGCGAAAACTTCTATTTGACCAAGATCGTGCCGGTCAGTTACCGCACGCAAGTTTTGATCAAGCTCGCCCTTTATATGGCAGTTTCCACCCTCAGCATCCTCGTGACGGCGATCGTCATTTGGGTCTCCGGGCAGGTGGAAGCAAAATACGCCTTTAGCGCCTTTGGCATCTCCTTCTTGGTCTCGGTGGCGGTAACTTGCTTTGCCGTCCGCTTGGACACCACCCGTCCGCAGTTTGCGGTGGGCGGCGACGGTGAACTTTCGGTTGGTAACGTTTCCACCTTTGTCGTGCTTTTCGTAGGGTTTGCCATTTCCGTTTTGTACGGTCTTTTCGGTATGGTCGGGTTGTTCCTGTGGGGGACGACGATGACCTATCTGATCCTCGCGGGCGTATCCTTGCTCCTTGCCGTTGCGGCGGTGCTCTGGCTCATGATCGGATTGGATCAAAGGTACAACAAGATCTCACAAAGGTGATGGAATGAAAAAAGTCATCATTGCCCTCCTTTTAATGATCCCGTTGCTCGTGATACTCACGATCTCCCTTTCCGGCAAGATCATCTCCGCCGAAGTTGCTATCGGCATCGAAAACATTGAGCTTTGGCACAAGGGTGAACGCGTTACGCAAGCAACGATCAACTACGGGGAATATACCGAAAAGAAGTTGAGGTATCAACTTAAGATCAAGTACTTCCCTGGAGTGGCTCTGGTCACGGGCTTCAAATGGTACAGCGACAACGAAGAGGTCGCGGTCGTGGACGACGACGGTATCGTTACCTTCCGCGAGTGCGGTTTTGCCAAAATCACCGCCGAAAGTTTGGACGCTTCGTCAGTCAGGGCGTCGTGCTCCTTCTTCGTGGAAGACGATACGATCCACAAGATCCGTTTCTATTCCTACGATACCGGCGAGGAGCTTTCTTCCCTCACGCTGGAAAAGTACGCGACGGAACAGATCCGCACGGAGATCTCTCCCTACAACGCGATGGTTGACGACCCGGTGTTCACCTCTTCGGATGAAAACGTGTTTACCTGTTCATCCAACGGGCTTATCTTCGCAAAGGGCGAAGGGACGGCGACCCTCACCGTTTCCGCCAAGAACAAGAGCGGCGGCAACAAGACGGTCACGCTCCCGGTGACGGTGTCCGGAACGGCGCTTGTAAAGCAGGAAAAGGTGTACGCCTACGGCGACGGCGCCTTTGACCTTGCGCCTTATATGGGCGCAGGTAGCGTCGTCGGCGGAAACGAGATCGATCTTTCCTCCGTGCCGTATGGCGAAACGAGGAGTTACGCCGTATCGGACGGCACCCGCACGGGAAGCGTGCTTGTGGAGCGTTTGCCGTATCAGCGTATGCTTAGTCTCGAGGGCTTGGACGTGATGCTTCGCAAAGAATGGAAAAACGGCGCCTACATTGCGGTAGGGCACGGCACTATGCTTCGCCCGATCGACAAGATGACGACGCTTTTGGCGGAAGAGGTCACCATTACTTCCACCGATGACAACGTCATCCGCGCGGAAGGCGGCGTCATCAAGGCTTACGGCGCGGGGACTGCCACTTTGACGTTTGCCAAGGCGGGCTACGAGTCATTCAGTATGGAAATAACCGCGGCGACGCCCGTCAGTTACTTTGCGTTGAATTTCGATTCGGACGACGACGTTGTCGGCCTCGGGTCGAGAAGGGTGTTTGGCACAAAGAGCGTTTACGACGGCGTCATTCAAGACGGCGTTCGCGTGACGCCGCAAAACCTCTATCCCGCCGATTGCGACACCACGCTGTTCTCTTATTCGGTAGACGAGGATTGGGCGTCGGTGGACGAAACGGGGCGTTTGACTTTCCGCGACGACGCGGTAGGTAAGAAGGTCACCGTCACGGTGAAAAGCCTTTTTTCCACGAACGCGATGTCGAGGACGTACACCTTTGAAAACGTTGTGAAGGGCATCAACGTGGGCTTCGGCTTCGGAGCGAACCCTTACGACGGAAACAAAGATGAGTTGCCGTCGTTTGTGCCCTACAACGACGCTCTGAACGTGATGTACGAGGACCGCTCTTACGCGTTGGTTTTCCAAACCAACCTGTATATGCCCACGAAGGAATCCCTCGACGCGATGACGGGGGAGCACAACAAGCTCAGACTCATCCGCGATATCTACGGCAACGGCTACAAGATCGACGGACAGCTCTATCAGTACGACTATGAGAGCCATATCTTCGAGGACATCAACGATAATTCTGTCGAGGAAGGACAGACGGGCATCACCGTCACGGACCTGTTGATCAATTCATACGCGCCTGTCGGCGGCGATTCGCAGGATACCTTCGACGCGTTGATGCTGAAGGGCGGTGAGCCCATTCGCAGCTTCTTAAAGGAGAAGACTGATTTCCGCACCACCTTCCGCTATTGCGTCTTCCAATACTCGTATTCGCACGCCTGCTTGATCGGCGGAACGTTTGAGTTTGACGGGTGCATCTTCAGAAACAGCGCGGGTGTTTCCTTGATGATCCAATCGTTGCACGGGCAGGAGAACTACGTTACCATCAACAACTGCATCTTCTCCAACTCCATCTCGATGGCGGGCATCGTAAGCAACGGTACCTTCCCGAACGAAGGGGAGGAGGTGCGCTATAATTCCATTACTTGGACGGGCGACAATTATATCTATAATTGGAAGAAGACGGACGAAGTGAAGCTCGACATCATCCCCAAGGGCTTGATGAAAAACGAAGCGCTCGATATTTTGCTCGAATCGGTGAACAACAAGCTTTCCGAGTGCGCGCAAAACAGCTTCCTCGGCGGGATGAATTCGGGTCTGATCGTAAAATACGATAAGGAAGATTACGTGAACATGGGCTTCTTGTTCATCAACTTTTGGAGTCCTGATCACACCATCGTAAACGGCACGCGTGAGAAGGTCACGGACGGAATGACCGTCACGTACGATACCGCCCGTGCCGACTTCGTTCAAATGGAACTCAATACCGTAGCGCTTGGCGCAGCGATAAAGAAAGCGACGAAAAAACTCTTGGACTTTGACCGTCCTACCTATCTGATGACCAACAGAACGGCGGACGGGACCTACACGACGTCGCCGGGTGAAACCTACAAACTAAACGAAAGCACATACGCGAAAGTTCGCGGACAGAGGACAAAATGAAAAAGATCATACTTTGCTTGTTACTGTTGATACCCATTCTCGTCATATTGACGATCGACGCGAGCGGAAGGCTCATTGCTTCCGCGCTCGTGGATATTCCCGTTGAATCCATCGTTATCAAACACAGCGGTGAGGTTTTGGAAAGTGACGAGATCTATTTGGAAGAGTATAAGGATACGGGCAAAAAGTATACCGTCTTCTGCGAGGTGTTCCCCGGCATTGCGACGGACGAAATGATTTGGGAAAGCTCCAACCCGCAGATCGCGACCATCGTTTTGGATGAAAAGAGAAAGGACGCCGCGGAGATCCGCTTCCACGATTACGGCAGCGTGGACATCCTTTGCACCTCCAAGAAGAATTCTTCCATCAGCGCGCACGCTACCCTTTACGTGGGCGGCTTGATCCCCGGATATATGACGATGGGGGACTATGCCGGGCATACTTTTGACGAAATATCCGTGCCGCGCTATACCACTCTTTCCTTGCTTGCTTCGGTGAAGCCGGCAATGAGCGTGCGTGACCGAAAGATATCCTGGACGACCAGCGACGCAAACCTCGTCAAAGTGGATAACAACGGCGTCATCACCGCCAAGGAGTATGGGACGGCTACCGTCACCGCAACCGTCAGCGCAAAGGGCAAGACGGTCTCCGCCTCCGTGAAAGTGTCGGTGGAAGGGGATGAGCTTTCCAATCAAAGCGTGATCTACTGCGCTGCGGACACTTTGAACCTCGCGCCCTACGTCACCGACGAGCAAGTGACCGTCGAGGGAGGGGAAGAGGTGAACCTTGCCTCGCTTGGCGCTTTTGAAACGACGGAAGTCCTTTTCCGCAAAGGGAGCGAGACCCAAACGGTGCGCGTTGTCAAACTTCCCGCGCAAAAGTCCCTCGTCATTGAGAATTATTACGCCTTAAAGGAAGGCGCGCTCTCCGCGTTTATCGCGCTGGGCACTTCCAACATCGAACTGAACGCGCTTGCCACGGACGGCAGCGCGCCTGCCGTAACTTGGCGCTCCACCAACGAAAACGTTTTGGTCGTACGGGGCAACCGTTTGTACGCCGTCGGAAGCGGCGAAGCGGAGATCTATCCTTCCGCGGAAGGGTACGCCTCTCAGCGTGTCACCTTGAACGTTACCAGCCCCGTCGAGGACTTCCGCTTGTCCGAAACGGCGTACCGTGACGCAACCGGGCTTTTGCAGGAAAGAGTTTTCGGAAACGTGACTTACAAAAACGGTGAGTATACCAATTCTTTCCGCCTAAAGATCGCGTCGGTCTATCCGGTGGACGCGGGCATCGAGGCATTTACCTTTGAAACCACCAACGCTGAGATCGCCACGGTGGATAAAAGCGGCGTTGTCCGCTTTGCTTCGGACGTGGAAGGACGCGTCGTCACCATCAGCGCCACCGGCTATAATCAGCAGGGAATGCCCGTCAGACAAAACTACACCTTCCATATGGTAAACGGCGTAAACGTGGGCGTGGGCGTCGGCAGTCAGCACTTTGACGTCAAAGAGAACCAAACCCCCGATTACACCCCGTATTACGACTTGCAAGCTGTCGCCGCCAACAAAGAGGTCAAGGCGATCGTGTTGCATTGCGACGTCTACTTTCCCTCCAAGGCGGAAGGGGGCGAAGCAGTCAAAAACCTTGCCGCATCCATTTACGGTAACGGCAAGAAACTTGACGGACAATTCCTTATTTCTTCCGTGGAGGAGACGGATAAGCTTTTGCTTTGGGATTTTGCTACCTTTACGGATATGCCGGAAGACCTCAACGTCGATCTGATCAACCTCAATATGCAGGCCACCCAACCCACCAGCGACGACGCGCAACAAGCCTTTGAGGAACTTAGCGCGAAGGGCGGCGGCGCCATCGGCGTGTTGGGCGCTTACCCCAAGGAGACCAATCATTTTTCGCTGTTTGTCAAAGGATGCTTGTTCCAATACGCCTACGGTCACGTTAACACCGCCATCGGTGACAGCGAATTTGACGGGTGCATCTTCCGCAACAACTCCGCTTCCGCCATCGTATTGCAGCAATCGGGCTACGGCGTAGCCAACGCCAAGATCAAAAACTGCATCTTCTCCAACACCATCGCCCCGGTCGGCATTGCTTGCACCAATTTTGACGACCTTCTTGCCAATATGAATAAAAAGAAGAACGAGCCCAAGATCAAGCCGCAATTCGGCACCTTCGAGCTGGAGGGCAATAACTACGTTTACAATTGGAAAAAATTGGAAGACGTTAGGATGGACCTCTTGCCCAAGGGCTTGGAGAATGACAACGCAAACGCCCTCGTCAGCTCCTTCAACGACGTGCTCGGCAAGGTGATCAAAGAAGCGTTTATGATGTCCGACAAAAAGAACCTGTACGTTGACGCAAACGGGGACGAATGGCTGAACTTCTCCTTCTTAATGATCGGTATTTGGGAGAACATGAACCCCTATTTCAATGCGGCGACACCCGGCACGGACGGCATCAACATCATCTTCGATCCGAATGATTACACCTACGCGGAGGTCAGAGCGTACCTCGCGCCTTCCGTAAGCGGACCCGTTATGAAGGTGGCAAAGAGCTTTGGCGTCGACCTCGAAGCGTTTAAAACGTACCATATCATGGGGCGCGACAAAGAGGGCACCTTCAACACCCTTCCCGGTGAGACCTATACGATAGGCAAAGAGGTCTACGCAAGGTTGCGCGGGATTGAAAAATAAAACGGTTTGACAGAATCAAAATGAAAAAGAGGCTCGGGGAACTCCCGAGCCTCTTTGGATAGGGGGATCACTTGCAGCCGAAGCCAAAGCCGGGGGCGTCCTTGCAGCCGCAACCTCCGCCGCATCCGCCGGAGCAACAAAGGAGCAGGTAGATCCAAAGGATGGATTCGATGTTGCACCCGCCGCACTTATTGCCGCCGCAGCAGAATAAGAGGAGAAGGAGCCATAAGCAATCGTTGTTGCAGAAACTATTCATAATATGTACCTCCTGTATTTCCGAATAGTGTGGATTGGTGTTTCTACTTCATCATACGCAGGGATTTTTCTTTTTGACACTCGCGCGCTTGACTTTTGCTTCCAAGCACCTTATTATTGTTATGTTCGTAATATTATTTGTTTAATTAAGGAGGCTATTTATGGCTAAACTTACGATGGATAAACTTACCGCTCTCGCAAAAGGTCGCGGCTTTGTGTACCCCGGTAGCGAGATCTACGGCGGCTTGGCAAACACCTGGGACTATGGCCCCCTCGGTGTGGAACTCAAAAACAACATCAAAAAGGCTTGGTGGCAAAAGTTCGTGACGGAAAACCCGTTGAACGTCGGCTTGGACTGCGCCATTTTGATGAACCCCAACGTGTGGGTGGCATCCGGTCACGTGGGCGGCTTCTCCGACCCCTTGATGGATTGCAAGAGCTGCAAAGCCCGTCATCGCGCCGATAACCTTATCGAGGATTACAACAAAAAGAACGGCATTGAGATGAACATCGCTTCTTGGTCTCACGCTCAGATGGAAAGCTATATCAAAGAACACGAGATCAAGTGCCCGGTGTGCGGCAAGGCGGACTTTACCGGCATTCGTCAGTTCAACTTGATGTTCAAAACCTTCCAGGGCGTCACCGAGGATAGCGTCAGCACCCTGTACCTCCGTCCCGAAACGGCGCAGGGCATCTTCGTCAACTTTTTGAACGTGCAAAGAACTTCCCGTATGAAGGTGCCGTTTGGTATCGGTCAGATCGGCAAGTCCTTCCGTAACGAGATCACCCCGGGCAACTTCATCTTCCGCGTGAGGGAATTCGAGCAAATGGAACTTGAATTCTTCTGCGAGCCGGGCACTGACCTCGAATGGTTCTCCTATTGGAAAAACTTCTGCAAAGAGTGGCTTCTCGGCCTTGGCATCAAGGAGGAAAACCTCAAACTTCGCGATCACGACAAGGAAGAACTCTGCTTTTATTCCAACGCCACCACCGACTTTGAATACAAGTTCCCCTTCGGTTGGGGTGAATTGTGGGGCGTTGCGGACCGCACCGACTATGACCTCAAGGCACATATGAAAGTCTCCGGCAAGGAACTTTCTTACCTTGACCCCAACACCAACGAAAAGTACATCCCGTACGTCATCGAGCCGTCCTTGGGTGTGGAAAGAATGGTGCTTACCATCCTTTGCGACGCTTACGACGAGGAGGAGCTTGAAGGCGGCGACGTGCGCGTCGTTATGCACTTCCATCCCGCGATCGCGCCGTACAAGGTTGCCGTCCTTCCCCTGCAAAAGAAGGCGCTGGGCGACAAGGCGACCGAGATATATCACAGCTTGATGAAAAAGTTCTCCGCCACCTACGACGAGGCTGGTTCTATCGGCAAGCGTTACCGCAGGCAGGATGAGATCGGCACGCCCTTCTGCGTGACCGTGGACTTTGACACCGTGGAAAAGGGCACCGTTACCGTCCGTGACCGCGATACGATGAAGCAGGACGTCGTCGCGCTTGAGGACCTCGAAAGCTACATCGCGGAGCGCGTCAAGTACTAATCGTCAGGATACAACATCCTTCCCTAATATTTTCACAAATCAAAGGATACTCTTCCACTTGGAGGCGGTATCCTTTTTTTATGGGAAGATGCATCGTAGTAACGTCGGGGAAGGGCGGCGTAGGCAAAAGCACCATTACCGCCACGCTGGGGATGGCAATGGCGGAAGCAGGCGCGAAAGTCACGCTGGTGGACGCGGACGTCGGACTCAACAACTTGGACCTCGTCCTTGGCGTGGAAGGGGCGGTCTCGTACGACCTCGTGGACGTGGAGAAGGGGCGTTGCCGCCTGACCGAAGCGTTGGTGACGCACCCTTTTTGCGAAAACCTTTCCTTATTAAGTTCCCGCGCGCTTGGCGGCGCAAATCTCTCGCAAAGGACTTTTGCCGCCGTGATAGCCGCCCTCCGCCGCGGCTCGGATTACGTTTTGATCGATTGCCCGGCGGGCATTGACGAAGGCTTTCATCGGGCGGTATCCTCCGCGGACGAAGCCTTGATCGTCACCACCCCCGTACCCGCCAGCGTGCGCGACGCGGATAAGGTCTCGGACCTCCTTGCGGCGTATCGCCTGCGGCGGGTGGAAGCGGTGGTCAACCGCGTGCGGGGCGACCTTGTAAGAAAAGGGGAGGCCTTGGGCGTTTCGGAAGTAAAAAGCGCCCTCCGGCTCCCTGTGGCGGGGAGCGTCCCGGAAGACGACGAAGTTTTGTTTGCCGCCACGGTGGGGCGGATCTCGGACAGGGAAAGCCGCCATTACCGTGCGGTCTGTATGCTGGCAAGCCACGTGATGATGGGGACGGAGCAAATTTTCGACTGCACGGCAAGATACCGTGGAATATTCGGATTTTTCCGAAAAATCGCGAGGTAATATGAAGGGCGCGAAGGTTGGATTGGAACGCATTAAAAAGACGCTTTTACGAGATAAGGCGGGCTCGCAAGAGGAGATACTCGCCGTTTTGAAAAGCGACGTTTGCGAACTGTTGGATTGCTACTTCGAGGTGGACCCGCATTCGCTCCGCGCCGAGATCGACGTGGACGAGTACGGCTCTTATAAAATAAGCGTTTTCGCGCGGGGGTTTCGCGTCCGCGGCGCCTTTAAAAGCGGATAGTCTATTTCCATCTTGCCTCGCATATCCTCTTTTATGGAATATCGCGGGATCAAAAGGGTAGGCGGCAGAGGGTATGAAAACAAGTTTGTGATTTTCAGACGGCGGAAAAAGAAAGAGTACGCCTTTTTCTTTTTCCTGTTGCTGTTTGGGGGCGCCGTTTATTCTATTGCTTCCGCGATCTTCCGTTCCGTTTTGCTTCCGAGCGTTTCGGCAAGCCTCCCCGTCTTCTTTTGAAAATCAAAGTTCACCCGCTCTTTTTCGTCGCCGTCCTTTGTTACGCGTTGTTTGGCGGCGTAAAGGATTATCTTTTTGCTTTTTTGTCCGTCACCATCCACGAGCTTTCGCATTATGCCGTCGCCCTGATCGCGGGGGCGAAGGATCTGACCGTCCGCCTGATGCCGTGCGGCGCCGTGCTTTCGGTCAAGGGGGAGTTTTCGCATCAAGGGGCAGTGCTTGTGGCGGGACCTTTTTCCAATTTGGCGTTGGCTTCCTTTACCCTTTCCGCGTGCTGGCTTGTGCCCGAGTTGTACGGCAGTTTTAAGGGCTTTATTGCGGCAAACGTCTTTCTTGCCGCGCTCAACCTTTTGCCCGCTTATCCGCTGGACGGCGGCAGGCTTCTTAGGTTTCTGTTTCCCCAAAAGTGGATGCGGACGGCGACCTCCGCCTTTACCTTGCTGGTGGGCGGGGCGGCGCTCGGCTTTTTCTTTTTCGCGTTTAAGTTGAATTACTTGCTCTTTGCCGTTTTTATGTTGCTCTCCTTCGTGGCGTCGGTGACGGGGAAGGGCAACCGTTGCAAGCTAAGCGACCCCCTGTACGTCCTCGCGCGAACGGATGAGGAGGGCAGGCTTCGTCCCGCCGTGGTCAAGCGGGGCAAAAAGACGGTTTGCCGCCTTTCGCCCTCAAAAATACCGCGCTTGCTCGTGGCGTATCCGCCAGATACTCCGATAGGCGTCGCCCTCGGAAGATATAAATAAACTTGTTATTTATATCGCCTTTATGGTATAATTGACAAAAGAGGACAGGATGACTTTCGAAGAGATACTTTTAAAATCCGAGAAACCGGCGCGTTACAGCGGCGGCGAGTACAACACGCCCGACATGGAAAAACCGTGCGACGTGCGTTTTTGCATTTGTATGCCCGACCTCTACGAAGTTGGTATGTCCAACCTCGGGCTCAAGATCCTCTATCACGTTTTGAACGATCAAAAAAACGTTGTGTGCGAACGTTGCTTCGCCCCCGCGCTTGATTTCCGCGCTCTTTTGAAGGAGAACGGCATCCCCTTGATGAGCCTCGAAACCAAAAAGCCTCTCAAAGAGTTTGATATGGTGGGCTTTTCGGTGCAGTACGAAATGCTTTTTACCGGCGTTTTGTACGTGATGGACGCGGCGGGCATCCCCTTTTACGCCAAAGACCGGGGCGAGGAGTACCCCATCATTTGCGGCGGCGGCCCCTCCACCATCAACCCCGAGCCAATCGCGGACTTCTTCGATCTGTTTATGGTTGGGGAAGGGGAAGAGATGATCGTCAAGCTTACCGACCTCTATGCAAAGTGCAAAGCTGCCGGCAAGACCAAGACGCAGTTCCTCGCTTTGGCGGAAAAGATCGAGGGCATTTACGTCCCCTCGCGCAATACGCCCAAGCGCCGCAAGATAGTAAAAAAAGCCGTCGTGCGTGATTTCGAGCATTGCTTCTACCCCACGGCGCAGCTGATGCCCACGCTGGAAGTGGTGCACGACAGGGCAATGTTGGAACTTTACCGCGGGTGCCAAAACGGTTGCCGCTTCTGTCAGGCGGGCTACTATTACCGTCCCATCCGCTTCCGTAGCAAAAACACGGTAAAGGCGTTGATCGAAAGGTTGATCCGCGAAACCGGCTTTGACGAGATCTCGCTGGGTTCCCTCTCCACGGGCGACTACCCGTATTTGGAAGAGCTTCTTTCCGAGGTCAACCCCATTTGCGCCAAAGCGCGCGTGCACTTGGCGCTGCCCTCCCTCCGCTTGAGTTCTTTCAAAAAGGAATTTGCGGAAAGCAGTCGCAAAAGCTCCTTGACCTTTGCCCCCGAAGCGGGCACCCAACGCTTGCGTGACGTCATCAACAAAAACGTTACGGAAGAGGAGATCAGAACGGGGCTTTCCGCCGCCTTCGACCAAGGCTACAACAGCGTCAAACTTTACTTCATGCTCGGGCTCCCCACCGAAACGGACGAGGACCTAATGGGCATTGTGGAACTCGTTAAGATGATCCGCCGCTTATATCACGAAAACCATAAGGGCGGCGTAAACATCTCGGTCAGCTGTTCGGTGTTTATCCCTAAGCCGGGCACCCCCTTCCAATGGGAAAGGCAGATCACCCGCGAGGAGATGAGCCGCAAGCAGTTTTTGTTGAAGGATGAGCTCCGCAAGGTGAAAGGCGCGTCCTTCCACTATCACGACCGTGAGACCAGCGAGTTGGAAGCCATCTTCGCCCGCGGCGACAGGGCGCTTGCTCCCCTCATTGAACTTGCCTACAAAAAAGGCGCGATGTTCGACAGCTGGACGGAGCACTTCCACTACGAAATTTGGGAAGAAGCGATGGCGGAACTCAAGATCGACAAGGAAAAATACCTTGGCGAGCAACCGCTGGATAAGCCCCTCCCGTGGGAATTTATCGACATCGGCGTGACGCGCGCCTTCCTCCTTAGGGAAAGGGAAAAGGCGTATCGCGCGGAATGCACCCTCGGCTGTGACAAAGGCTGTCAGGGCTGCGGCGCAATGGCGCTTGCCCTTTGTGACGAGGTGAAGAAAAAATGATCCTCGTACTCAAGCACTACAAACGCGGGAATATGAAGTATATTTCCCACATAGATCTGCTCAGGCACTTCACGCGCACCTTCCGCAGAGCGGGGTTTGAGATAGAGTATTCGGGTGGTTTCAACCCGCATATGCAAGTTAACCTCGGCACCCCCTTACCCCTCGGCATCAGTTCTTCCGCAGAGTACCTGACCGTCAGGACGGACGTACCCAAGGAAGAGTTTTTGGAAGAATACAACCGCGTCGCTCCGGCGGGGCTTGAAGGCATACGTGTCTTCCAGCCGCTCACCAACCCCAACGTGGCGGGGCGCACCGTCGCCGCCGATTACTCGGTAGCGCAGTCGGGTGCGGAAGAAAAACGCCGCGAGGTGGAAGGGGTGGTAAACCTGCTTTCATTGCCGATGCAAATTGAAAAGAAAGGGGAAACCACCGTCAAGGACGTAGCCCCCTTGATCAACGCCATCAAGGTTTACCCCGGAAGGCTAAACGTTTCGCTTGCCGCAGGCAACGTGACGCTCCGCCCCGATAAGTTCGTGGAGTTCCTTGCGGGCAAATTTGATTTTGAGGTCAAAACCACCGATCTTTGGAAGTACGAGCAGTACGTCCGCGAAAACGGCGTCTTGCTGGAAATGGATCGCTTCCTGGAAAAACTTGAAAAGAGTAACGAAGAAACAAAAGTGTGAGGAACACGCGTTGACAAACGAATAATATGCTTTGAAAAAGCATTGCCGCATCATTCTGTCGATTGCGTAGAGTGGTGTGAAGACAAGGCTCTCCGAAGTGACGGGCAGGCGCGTACTCCTTGTACGTAACTGCTCGGCGATGAGGAAGAAACGCGGTATGCGCGCCGCTATACGCAATCGACCGGGAGGAAACTATGAAATTGAATTACAAGAGAACAATCAAAGTAGGACTCGCGTTTGCCATCATTATGCTCTTTTGGACGGCGTACGATTTTGTCGTGCCGCTTCTTTTGGAACGCGCGTTTGGCCTTTCCAACAGTCTTCGCGGCGTGGTCATGGGCATAGACAACGTGCTCTCCCTCTTCCTTTTGCCCATCTTCGGCAAGTGGTCGGACAACATCAACACCAAGCGGGGCAAGCGCACCCCCTTCGTGTTTATCGGCACCATCCTTTCGGTGGTCATTATGATATTCGTGCCCATCACGGCGGCAAAGCAACTTAAGGACGCCAAGGTGCTCCGCAACCAGATCTACGCGGTGGAAACCACGGCGGACTTCACCTACGAAGCTTCGGACGGCAGGGTGTACGCTTCCGCCGACGAGTTTTATACCATGATGTATGAGACCGAGTCCAAATCGGGCGTCGGTTACGCTTATTCCGACCACGACTACTTAAAACTCAACAAGAAGGATTCTTTGGAGGCGTATCTTGAGATAGCCCGCCACGGCGTGACCGAGATCGAAAAGGACGGCGGCAAGTATTACCGCATTGAAACGACGGTTTACGGGCCGACCCGCATTTCCGAAAAGGTTGAGATCACAAAAGACG
>JAGAAA010000102.1 GCA_017615495.1 Clostridia bacterium | reverse complement strand
TGACGATCCTTCGTGCGACGCACAAGTATAAGGATTCGCGCGAACAATTCGAGATGAGGACGCACAAGCGCCTTATCGATATCTACAACCCCACGGCGACCGTCGTCAGATGCTTGATGGACGTCAACGTTCCGGCGGGCGTGGATATCAAGATCAAACTTTAATCAGTAATTTATTTGGAGGTGAACTTTATCTATGAATAAAGCAATCGTCGGAAAGAAGCTTGGTATGAGCCAAGTGTTTGCACAGGATGGGCAAGTCATCCCCGTGACGGTCATCGAAGCAGGTCCATGTCCCGTAGTGCATATCAAGACAGCAGAAAAGGACGGCTACAGCGCTCTTCAGGTCGCGTTTGATGAGACCGAGAAGATCAACAAGCCGCAAGCGGGCGTCTTCAAGAAGGCAGGAGTCAAGTCCTCCCGTTACTTGAAGGAGTTCAAGCTGGACGTGGCGGGCGCCGAGGTCGGCAAGACCGTTCTCACCGTCGACCAGTTCGCTCAGGGCGACAAAGTGGACGTCAGCGGCGTTTCCAAGGGCCACGGCTTCTCGGGCGTTATCAAAAGATGGAACGCGCAGCGCGTCGGTTCGATGTCCCACGGTACCGGTCCGATCCACCGTTCGGTAGGTTCCATGGCTGCAAACTCCGACCCGAGCAGAGTGTTTAAGAACAAGCACATGGCAGGTCAGTACGGTCACGAGAACGTCACCGTGCAAAACCTTGAAGTGGTGAGGGTCGACGCGGAGCGCAACCTCATTCTCGTGAAGGGCGGCGTGCCCGGCCCCAAGGGTGGTCTTTTGATCTTGAAAGACTCCGTGAAGGCGTAAGGAGGCAAACTATGTTAGTGAATGTGTATGACAAGAAGGCAAAAGAGATCGGCAACATGGAGCTTTCGGATGAAGTCTTCGCAAAAGAGTACAACGAAGCGATCATCCACCAATGTGTCGTAGCTCAGATGAACAATATGCGTCAAGGTACCAAGAGCACTTTGACGAGGACCGAAGTCAGGGGCGGCGGTAAGAAGCCTTGGAGACAAAAGGGCACCGGTAACGCCAGACAGGGCAGCATCCGCGCTCCGCAATGGATCAAGGGTGGCGTCGTGTTTGCTCCGAAGCCCCGTGACTTCTCTCAAAAAGTCAACGGCAAGATGAGGAAGGCGGCTTTGAAGAGCGCGATCTCTTACAAGTTCGCTCACGACGAGGCAATCATCGTTGATTCGCTCGCGCTTGAAGCGGCGAAGACCAAGGAGATCGCTTCCGTCCTCAAGAATTTTAAATTGGAAAAGAGCGTGCTGATCGTTCTCGGCGATCACGATGACAACGCTGTCGTCGCCGCTCGCAACATCCCCGGTGTCACCACCGTAAATGCGGATCTGATCAGCGTCCTCGACGTTGTCGCTTCCGCCAAGTGCTTGATCACCAAGGAAGCTGCCGAGCAGATCGAGAAGAATCAGTTAGAAGCGTAGGAGGTAAGGTATGAATAGTTACGATATTATCATCAAGCCTATACTGTCCGAGAAGAGTTTCAGCGGCATTCAAATGAAGAGATACACCTTCAAAGTCGCCCCCGGCGCGACCAAGGTGGACATCAAGAGAGCGGTTGAAGAAGTGTTCGGCGTTGAGGTGGCAAAAGTCAATACCGTTAGCGTGAAGGGCAAAGTGAAGAGGCGCGGCGCAACTTCCGGCAAGAGACCGGACTACAAGAAGGCGATCGTGCAACTCACCGAGAACAGCAAGAGCATCGAGTTCTTCGACAGCTTGACGTAATTAGGAGGGCACAGAGATGGCTATTAAGAGATATAATCCCACGACCGCAGGTCGCCGCGGAATGAGCGTGTCGGAATTCGACGAGCTCCAAGGCGTGCAGGCCCCCGAGAAATCCTTGCTTGAGCTCAAGAAGAAGAGCGGCGGCAGAAATGCCACGGGCAGGATCACCGTTAGACACATCGGTGGTGGCAACAGACAAAAATACAGAGTTATCGACTTCAAGAGGAACAAGGACGACGTTCCCGCAAAGGTCATCGGCATCCAATACGATCCGAACCGCACGGTCAACATCGCGCTCGTTCAATACGAAGACGGCGAAAGGAAGTACATCCTTTGCCCGGACGGTTTGAAGGTTGGCGACGTGGTCGTCAGCGGCGCGGAAGTTGACATCAAGCTCGGCAACGCGCTTCCCCTTTCCTCCATTCCCGTCGGTACCTTTATCCACAATATCGAGATACGTGCGGGACGCGGCGGCGTGATCGCTCGTTCGGCGGGTATCAGCGCTCAGCTCATGGCAAAAGAGAGCAAAGGCGCCATCATCAAGATGCCCAGCGGCGAGATGAGGTACGTTCCCCTGAACTGCCGCGCCACGATCGGCGAACTTGGCAACAAGGACAACGAGATCGTGTCCCTCGGTAAAGCAGGTAGGAAAAGACACATGGGCACTCGTCCGACGGTCCGCGGTGTGGTTATGAACCCCTGCGATCACCCCCACGGTGGTGGTGAAGGTAAGTCCCCGGTCGGTATGGCAAGTCCTGTTACTCCTTGGGGTAAGCCGGCTCTCGGTTACAAGACCCGCAAGCAGAAGAAAGCGTCCACGAAGTTTATCATCAAGCGCGTGAACTAATAGGAGGGAATATGAGTAGATCGATTAAAAAAGGACCTTACGTTGAAGAAAGGTTATTGAAAAGAGTCCAGGCGATGAACGACGCCAACGAGAAGAAGGCGATCAAGACCTGGTCGAGGGCAAGCACCATTTTCCCCGATATGATCGGACACACGATCGCCGTTCACGACGGAAGGAAGCACGTGCCTGTGTATATCACCGAAGATATGGTTGGCTGCAAGCTCGGCGAGTTTGTTCCGACCAGAACCTTTAAGGGACACCCCGGCAGCAAGAGCGCTGCGTCCAAATAAGGAGGAAATATGGCAACTCGTATTCAAAGTAAAAGCAAGGCCCGTAAGGAAGGCGCGGATCTGCGTCCCAGGGCTACTGCAAAGTATATAAGGATTTCTCCTTTCAAAGTGAGAATCGTGCTCGACATCATCAGAGGTTTGAGCTACACCGAGGCCGCTGCGGTTTTGAAGAATACCAACAAGTCCGCCGCTCCCGTGGTGCTCAAAGTGCTTAACTCCGCTGCTGCGAACGCCGAGTACAAGAATATCAGTAAGAGCGACCTGTTCGTGGCGGAAGCCTTCGCGGATCAGGGCCCCACGCTCAAGAGGATCATGCCGCGCGCTAAGGGCCGCGCATACCGCATCTTGAAGCGCACGAGCCACATCACCGTGATCATGGACAGCTCGAACAAGTAGGAGGTTGACGATGGGACAGAAAGTTAATCCTAACGGACTCAGAATTGGAATCAATAAAGAATGGGAGGCGCAATGGTTCGCCGGCAAGAAGGACTTTGGTAAGTACCTTCTCGAGGACAACCAGATCAGGCACTTCATCAAAGACGTTTACAAGCCCGAGCTCAAGGCGACCTCCGAAGAACCCGTTCAGCAAGAGGGTGAAAAGTTCCCCAAGAAGCTTGACGACAGACCCAGAATTTCCCGCGTTGACGTGGAAAGATGCGACAAGTATCTCAAGGTCAGGGTGCACACCGCTCGTCCCGGTCTGTTGATCGGACAAAAGGGCGCCGGCACCGATAAGATCCGCGCCGAAGTCGTCAAGATCACCAAGAAGAACGGACACAACTACCCGACCGTGATCATCGAGTTTATCCCGGTGAAAGTCGCCGATGCCGACGCGCAACTCGTCGCGGAAGATATCGCAAATCAGCTTGAGAAGCGTACCAGCTTCCGTAGGGCGATGAAGATGGCGATGTCCAGAGCGACCAAAGCGGGCGTGAAGGGTATCAAGACGATGGTCGCAGGCAGATTGGACGGCGCGGAGATCGCGCGTACCGAGCAGTATCACGAAGGCTCCATTCCCCTTCAAACGCTGCGTGCCGACATCGATTACGGTTTTGCCGAGGCGCACACCACTTACGGGCGTATCGGCGTGAAGGTATGGATCTACAAAGGCGAAGTGCTTGTGAAGAAAGCGCAGCCTGCTAAGCAAGGAGGTGAAGCGTAATGTTAATGCCGAAGAGGGTCAAGCGTAGAAAAGTTTCTCGCGGCCGCATGAAAGGAAAGGCAAATAAAGGCAATAAGATCGCTTACGGCGATATCGCTTTGGTGGCGGAAGAGTGCGGATGGGTCACATCCAACCAGATCGAAGCCGCTCGTATCGCAATGACTCGTTTCACCAAGAGAGGCGGTCAAGTTTGGATCGACATCTTCCCCCACAAGCCGGTGACCAAGAAGCCCGCCGAGACCAGAATGGGTAGCGGTAAGGGTTCGCCCGAATACTGGGTAGCGGTCGTCAAGCCGGGAAGAGTTATGTTTGAGATGGCGGGTATCGACATCGACGTCGCGAAGGAAGCGTTGAGACTTGCTTCGCACAAGTTGCCCGTCAAGTCTAAAATCGTTGTGAAGGAAACTCCCGTAGCAGCGGAAGGCGGTGAAGAATAATGAAAGCCAAGAAGTATATGGAAATGAGTACGGTCG